>DASVVH010000486.1:0-12207 GCA_036386615.1 Ardenticatenaceae bacterium | reverse complement strand
GTGTGGCTGGGCGTCAGTGTGGGGGCCAACTGCGCCGCCTCAGAGGTTGGGACCGGACCCTCCGGCGCGACGTAGAAGACCGTATCCTCTGAGCGGACGACGCGGCCTCCCGCGTCCCGGTACTCCACGATAACGGTCTTCTCGCCGCCTTCCTCTGTCAGTTCCAGCGTCACTTCGGCCTGCCAGGGCTGCCACGCTGCGGCCTCGATGGTCTCCGGCTCGCCCACGCGCACCTCGACGGGCGCGGTGAAGGTTGCCTCGTCCCACCCTGCCTCCTCGGTGCTCAACTGCACCGTCACGGTCTGCTCCACCGTGCGCGGCTCGTCCTGGTTGACGAAGATGGGCAGCACGCCGGGCTGCGCGCCGAAGAGCACGACCCACAGCTCCCCGCCGTTCGCGGTGGCCGCCGTGCCCACGCCCACCTCGCGCCAGATGGACATGAGCATGTTGTCACGGTGGACCTGATCGTTCAGGAAGAAGGCCATCACGTCCATCGCCGTGCCGGTGGACCAGTTCTCGCTCACCCGCATTCCGTCGGGGTAAGGTAGGTAGCCCACGCGCGCGGCTCGGTCTTCCGGTGTCGAGCCATCGCTGCCCGTGTGGCCGAGTTCAGGGCGCGTGGCGATGTCCTCCGCGTGGCGCTGCGCGGCCTCGGCTAAATCCTCGTTCCATGCTAGCATCCCCGCGCCGTTGGCGAGGCGTGCCGCGTTGATGAGTTCCTGCATCTCCTCACGCGGGAAGGGGGTCTGCGCCCGTGCGGGAGAGGCCGTGAGCGGCAGGATGAGGATGATAGCCAGCAGGGGTAGCAGTCGTTTGAGCATGGGTTCTCTGTGTGGTTCGCCCTGAGTTCGTTCAGGAGAGAGATGGAAGCAGCCAAGCCGTCCGAGCTATTCGATGCCTACTACTACGCGCACGGGTGCGGGCGACCCTACCAGCGCGACGACGAGTGGCTCGGCTTTTTCAGTCACGTTGCCCAGCACATCAGGCGGAAGATTCAGCCTCGCACCGTCCTGGACGCGGGCTGCGCGATGGGCTTTCTCATCGAGCAGTTGCGCGCGCAGGGTATCGAGGCGTGGGGCTTCGACATCTCGCCCTACGCCATCGCCAACGTCGCGGCGGAGATTCAACCCTACTGCTGGGTCGGTTCCGCGACGGAGCCGCTGCAACGGCGCTACGACCTCATCGTCTCGATTGAGGTGCTGGAGCACATGGCGCAGGAGGAGGCCGAGCGTGCCGTCGCCAACCTCTGCCTCTACACTGACGATGTGCTCTTCTCCTCCACGCCTTTCGATTACAAGGAGGCGACGCACTTCAACGTGCAGCCGCCCGAATACTGGGCCGAGCTTTTCGCCCTGCAAGGCTTCTACCGGGACGTGGATTTCGATGCCTCGTTCCTGACGCCCTGGGCGGTGCGCTTCCGGCAGAGCGCCGAGCCGCCACACCGCCTCGCCCGCGACTACGAGCGGCGCTTCTGGCTGCTCTGGAAGGAGAACACCGACCTACGGAGCCTCATTAGCGAGATGCGTGCCGGGCTAGCCGACGCGGAAGCGACGACGGAGAGGGTGCAGGCGTTGGAAGCCCACATTGAGGCTATCGAGAAGGGGCGTGTCTGGCGGCTGATGGCGTGGGCCAACCGCGCCCTTGCATGGGTTCGTGAGAGAATGAAACGCGGATAAAGACCGCGACCCGAAGGCGTGCCTGGTGGTAGAGACCAGTAGAGGCCAGTAACGGCCAGTACTGGCGAGCGATAGAGGCCAGTATTGTGGTAGGTGAGTGCTCCGTAGCCACAAAGCTATATTACAACTGATAGGGCTTTGACGCAGCGCTGGCCTGCCCCGCCCCGCCCCTAATCCGCGCGTTACGTCGTCTCGAACTCAAGGTTGTACTTCTCGTTCACCGCCTGATAGGTGGCCGCGTCCGTTACGCCCGCCTCCACGAGTGCCGCCACCTCCTGAAAGTATCGCTCCAAGCCTGCCGGAGTGAGAATCACAATGGCGCGTACTGCCTCCTCCGTCTTGTTGGCGAAGGCGTGTCGCAGCCCCCTTGGAATGTAGACGAACGCGCCCGCGCTGGCCTCAATTCGCTCCTCGCCCAGCCGGAAGGTCATCGTGCCTTCCAGAATGTGAAACGCCTCGTCCTCTCCAAAGTGGCGGTGCATTGGCGACCCCGCGCCCGGCGGCGCGAAATACTCCATCACCGAGTAAGCGCCACCCGTGTCCTCGCTCACCACCTTAAACGTGAACTGTGAGCTTCCTAACGTAATGACCTGACCCTCGCCCGGAGGGACGACTAGCCCGCCACGCTGCTCTGTCATGCTGCTCTCCTGAAGCGCCGCCGAGGGTCGCGCCACAAACGACGCGGCTCCACCGCTCGGCTACCTGTTTCGCCACTCCCCTTCGGGGAGTTCGTGTTACCGTCCGGGTTCAACCAGTGTTAGACAATGGTCTTACTCTGCACCTGCCTGGGTGGTTCAGGAGGCTACGGCTCGACAGTGAGGATGCCTGACATGCCCTGACCGCCGGGGCCGCCGTGTAGCGAGCAGTAGAAATCGTAGGTGCCCGCCTGCGTGAAGGTCAGTTCGCCGCTCTCGCCCGTGCCAATCAGGTCGGTGTGGAACTCGTGGTTGTCGGCGGTGACATCGTGCGGCGCGGGGTCCTGGTTGACGAAGGTGACGGTGGTTCCGACCCTAACCGTGATGTGGCGTGGCACGTAGGCAAAGTTGACCATTGGCACTGAGAGGGCGTTCGGGATAGCCGGGGGCAGGGTGGCCGTCGGCGTCGGCCCCGCAACCAGCGTGGGCACCACGCCTGCCAAGGCAGTCGGGGCTGGCTGTGCCTCGTCCAAGGGGGAGAGTGGCATCTGCGCCATGAGTTGAGCCTGACGGTAGGCGACGCGTACCCCCGCCTCGCCCCGTACTGGCTCGATGAGACCGTCGCCGTTGGCATCCACCCCGTTGAGCGTCCACTGCGCCAGCGTCACAATCTGCCGGGTCTTCTGGTCAAGCAGGGCAGGGTCGTCAGTCTCGTAGATGGTCAGGGCGACCTCGTGAATCTCTGCCAGCCACCCCTCAACGTTTCCCATCGCCGCCTGTAGTCCCTGGCTGTAAAGTGTGACCTCTTCAGGAGCACCATCCGCCGCCGCTGCCTGCGCCGCCTCGTTGATGACACTCTCGACGTATCCAGGCCGCGCGTAGCCCTGTTGAGCCGGGTACGACAGCAGGCCCAGGCCGTCGCCGGGATAGAGCACGCGCCTGTCGCCGTCCAGGTCGCCAAAGTTCGGGCCGCGCAGCCCCTCAATGAGGAGGACGATGTGCTCGGCGTGGCGTCGGATGTCCTCTACATCGTCGCGGCGCTCCGCCGTGCGGAGCAGGTTGGCGTGGCGCACCAGTTCCCTGGTCTGCTCTCGAAGCCCGACCAGCAGGCCCACTCGGTCGGGTGCATTCGTGGACGAGACGAGCAGGCGGCGAACGGGTACCATCGCCTCCGAGGGTACCTGAGCCTGGATAATTATGGAGCCGAGTTCCGCCGCGCTCTGCTCCGGCTCGACGGTGAGGAAGAAACCCTCGTACTGCGCCAGCAGGTTCTCCTGATTTGGCGCGTTGTAGCGTACTTCGGCTACGCCCGTCGTTGGGTCAACGGATACGACACCGAGGTCGCGGCGCAGTTGGCCCTGCGCGCCCGTCAGCCATCCCCGGTACACCTGCCCCGGCGGCGGGACCGGAAGCCCTTCGAGCCGCACGAGGAGTTGGTCGCTGGCGGCGAGGTGGTCCCGCGTCACGGCGCGGCCCGTAGCGCCTTGAAGGGCAGCCTCGTCAACCGCTGCTACCTGTGGACTCTCGCTTGTGACCGTTGCGGCAACAGGCGGATTGACCGCTACGCTCCCTGTGGACTGGTAGCGCGCCGCGTAGACCCACACCCCATCCACCGCCGCCAGCATCCAGAGGGCGTAGGTGATGTAAGCGGGCCATCGAAGGTCGCGCACCCGCCAGCGCGTGGGAATCCGCCCAGCCAGCAGCAGGAGCAGGTAAGCGCCGAGGAATTCGGCCACGAGGCCGACGGTACCATGAATGACGGGCAGGTAGACGCGCTCCTCCATTAACGCATCCCGTTCGGGCAGCACCTCCGTGACCATCGTGTTGCCCATGATGAAGAGAATCATCACGACATTGGTGAGGACGACGATTGCCAGCGTTGCCCTGTAGGCGCGCAGGTCGCCTCGGCGGACGAAGACGATGCCAATCGTCATGGCAACGGCCATGATGGTCTGCATGGTCAGGTTCAGGTCGGAGGCGAGGCGCGCGTTGGTGCCCAGGAAGCCGGGGTATGCTTTGCCCGCGCCAGTCAGGCCGTAGCCAATGGTCATGAAGGCACCGATGGCCGCGATGAAGGCGAGGAGCGCTATCCAGTAGTGCCAGAGGGGTTGGCGCTGGATGGCGGGTGCGGGAACAGCCATAACGTTCTCCTGATGGGGGGTGTACGAGTACACAAGGTTAGCCTACAGATTCAGCCAAGTCGTTACAGACGCAAAGCGTGTTAATGCCTCAAGGATGAACCTTGCTGGGCGGATCCTTCACTTCGTTCAGGATGACATGGCTGTAGCTAGACCTTACTTGATCTAGCAGTGTGTGTTGACCTCGTGAAACAGTACAAGGAGGCGTCAAGGGTTGAATCGAGTGCAGGTGTTTTACCCGCTCAACTTCTGGAGGGCGGCGAAGATTTTCTCTTCCAATGCCAGCCCAGGCTCAAGGGATTTGAGGGCGGACTGCGCCTCGGCGACGGAGTAGCCAAGGGCGGTCAGCGCGGAGATGGCGTCGGTGTCGCTGCTGCTCGCCGCCGTCATGCCCGTCGCGTAGATGCCCACCTTGTTCTTCAGGTCGAGCACGATGCGCTGGGCGATCTTCTGGCCGATGCCGGGAATGCGGGTCAGCATCGCCGCCTGCTCCCCGGCGATGGCTCCGGCAACGCTCTGCGGCTCCATGACAGAGAGCATGTTCAGCGCGGCCTTCGGCCCGACTCCCTGCACCGTCAGCAGAAGCTCGAACAGTTCCAACTCTTCCTGTGTCTGGAAGCCGTACAGGCTCCACTCGTTCTCGCGAATGGCGAGATGCGTGAAGCAGAAGAGTTCTTCGCTCTCGCGGGCCTGCACCAGCATGGGGGCGGTCAGCCGCACGCGGTAGCCGACGCCGCCGACATTCAGAATTACTCCGTCGTCCAGTTTCGCCAGAACCCGACCATCCAGGCTCGCAATCATGTGTTGTAGCTCCTATTAGGCGTCCGATTAGCGACGACCGACGACTGACGACCGACGACCGCTAACGGCGAGAGAGCCGCCTAACGCCCATTCTTTTATGTGTTGATGTCTCGTTCGCGGCGGTGGCGGAGCGCGGAGCGCATAGCCTCGTGCTCGGACCAGGGGTGCTCGGTGGTGCCGTAGCACATGGAAGGCTCGTGGCCCTTGCCGCACGCAATCACCAGGTCGCCGGGACTGGCCCGATTCACGGCCCAGGCAATCGCCTCCGCGCGGTCGTGAATGACGATGTAACTCCGGGCGCGCACCGCCCCCGCGCGCTCGGCTCCGGCTGCAATCTCCTCGCAGATTTCCACCACGTCCTCCGTGCGCGGGTCTTCCGCCGTAATCACCGTGAGGTCGGCGAGGCGACCTGAAATCTCGCCCATCATGCCGCGTTTTGCGCGGTCCCGCAGGCCCGCCGAGCCGAAGACGGAGATGACCCGCCCTTCCGTCATCTCCCGCGCGGTGTTGAGCGCGTTTTCGAGGGAGACGGGGGTGTGGGCGAAGTCCACGATTGCGAGGAAATCCTGCCCCTCGTCTATCGGCTCCATGCGTCCCTTGACGACGCGCAGCGCGGCGATGCCCGCCGCCAGTTGCTCCGGGCTTCCCCCTAAGGCAATGCCCGTGCAAAGGGCCGCAAGGATATTGTACACATTGAAGCGACCAAGAAGGGGCGAATGGATATCAATGGGGCCGATTGGCGTCTCGGCGGTGAAGCGGGTGCCGTCGCGCTCGAACCGAACGTCGCGGGCGCGCACGGTTGCCGCCGGACTCTCGATGCCGTAGACGAGCTGCACGTCCGTCGGGAGGGGGGCGAGGTAGTCATAGGAGGAGTCGTCGCCGTTGATGACGGCGACCTTCGGCACGTTGGGCTTGCGGTAAGAGTCGCGCAGGCTCTCGAAGAGCCTGCGCTTGGCGGCGCGGTAGCCTTCAAGGGAGCCGTGCTCGTCCAGGTGCTCGTGCGTGATGTTGGTGACGACGGCGATGTCGTAGGCGACGCCCGTGACGCGGTGTTGTGAGAGGGCGTGCGAGGTGGTTTCCAGAACGGCGACGGCCATGCCCTCGTCCACCATCTCGCGGAGGAAGCGCTGCACGACGGGCGCGTCGGGGGTGGTGACGTGCTCACCCGTGTCCACCTCGCGCTGGCCGATGCGCGCCCCGATGGTTGTAACCATGCCGTAGGGCAGTTGCAGGGCGTCGAGCACGGAGGCGATGAGGTGCATGGTGGTCGTCTTGCCGTCGGTGCCCGTGACGCCGACGACGCGGAGGGCGCGGGAGGGGTGCTCCTCCCACGCGGCGGCGAGCCAGCCCAACGCCTCCCGCCCATCCGGCACGACGATTTGGGGGATGGAGAGGGCCGGGTCGGGCCGCTCGACGACAGCCGCCGCCACGCCCGCCTCAACGGCGGTGGGCAGGAAGCGGTGGAGGTCGTTGGTTCGCCCCTTGTAGGCCACGAAGAGCGCGCCGGGCTGGACGTTGCGGCTATCGTTGGTCAGTTGGGTGACTTGCAGGGACGGGTCCAGGGTGCCGACGATTTCGTAGCCGGGCAGATAGGGAAGTAGGTGAGATAGTGGCTTCATGGGTCAGTAGTCAGGTGGGAGCATTCAACGTGGGCGGTGAAGTTTCGGGCTGCTCGGCTTCCGGGTCACTCTGTTGCTCCTCCCCGTTGAGGGCGGCGCGTAGGGAGGATACGGCGCTCGGCTCGACGCGGTGCCAGACGGTGCGCTGCGGGAAGGGTATCTCGATGCCCGCCGCGTTGAGGGCGTTGTAGGCGGCCTCGTTGATGCGGTCAATCATTCTCGGTTTGTCAGCGTAGGCGTTAATCCAGCAGCGCATCTCCAGGTCTATGGATGAGGGACCGAAGGCGGTGACAATCACGTCGGGCTGACGCTCCCGGTGGACGCCTTCGACGCGGCGGATGGCGCTGAGTAGGACGGCCTTGGCCTGACGAATGTCGCTGCCATAGGCGATGCCTACGGGCAGGTCCACGCGCAGGTTCGCGTCGGGGTAGGCGTGGTTCATGATGATGTTGTTGGCAATCATATGGTTGGGCACGACGACCATGCGGTAGTCGAGCGTGAGGATGCGGGTGGTTCGCAGGCCGATGTCTACCACGTCACCCGTGATGTCGGAATCGGGTAACTCGATACGGTCACCGATGCGGTAGGGGCGGTCCAGCAGGATGAGAAAGCCGGAGATGGCATCACCCAGAGCGGCCTGCGCTGCCAATGCGAGGGCGAGCGAACCGACGCCAAGCGTGGCGACGAAGGTGCCTACAGGAATCTGGAAGTATTGCAGGACGAGGACGAGGGTGCCAAGCGTGAGGATGATGAGCAGGACGCGCCGCATGAAAGGCAGCAGTTGGTCATCGAGGGTGGTGGCGGTCTGCCGGGCACGGTCGGTGATGTACCAGTGAAGCAGGTTGTTGATGAGCCGGAAGAGGGCGACGTAGGCGAGCACGGTGTAGGCGATGAAGAGGAAGCCCTTGAACTCGGCGTCCCAACTATTAGGCAGCAGTTGCGTCTCGGCCTGCGCGATGGCGACGCCGAAGAGGGTTATCGCCCAGGCAACTGGCCCCTTGATAGCCGCCAGAACGATGTCATCGGCGCGGCTCTCGGTGCGGCGGGTGACGCGGCGGACGGTTGTTTTGAAGAAGATGAGGAGCAGCCGCCCGACCAGCGTGAAGGCGAGGACGATGCCGAGGGCAACGGTAATCGCCTGGAAGTTGGAGGCGCTCAGGATTTGGGAAACCTCGTCTAACATCGGAGTTCTCCACGGGATGGATTAACGGCCTCGTGATGAGACCGCCTGCCAAACAGGTGTGAGGTTGTTATTATATCGCACAGTGTTATATCTTGCACGGGCCAGGGTGGAGATGTGAGAAGGCGGAATGCGAGAAGTGCGGAATGCGGAATGCGGAATGCGGAATGAACGGCCCCACATCTGCCCCACAGGAATTTGTCGGGGACGGATTCAGGCGCGGTGGTAGTGGGCCAGAAGGTAGCGAAGTTGGTCGAGGGGAAGGGCGTAGGCGACGCGACGATTCGCGCCTTCCATTGTGGTCGCCATGCAGAGGGCGTTAAGAATCGCTTCCTCGGTGGCGTCGGCGGCGGCCTCGAAGAGGGGCGTCATCGCGCCGTGAGGCAGCGCGCAGATGGTCTGCGGCTCGCCCGCCGCGTCGGGGAGTTGGAGGTTATCGTTGCCCGTCGAGAAGGCGAGAAAGATGTCGCCACTGCTGTTCTCGCCCAGGCCACCCACGCGGGCAACGCCGATGGTGGCGCGTTGGGCCAGCCGCTTGCACTGGTGGGGAAGCAGGGGAGCATCCGTCGCCACGACGACGATGATGGAGCCTGCGCCTTCGGGGACGCCTGGCCCCGGCACTCTATCGAACGAAATCTCCTGGCCGACGGGGACGCCATCTACACGGAGGAGCGCGCGCTGCCCGTGATTGGCCTGTACGAGGACGCCTACCGTCCAGCCGCCCGCCTCGGCGGGGAGCAGGCGGGACGCGGTGCCAATCCCGCCCTTGAAGCCGTGACATATCATGCCCGTGCCGCCGCCAACGCAGCCTTCGGGGACGGGGCCAGTGGCTGCCGCATCGAGCGCGGCCCAGACGTGCTCCGGCCTGACGTGAAAGCCGTTGATGTCGGAGAGGAAGCCATCGTAGGTCTCGGCGACGATGGGGATGCTCCAGGAGGATTCGTAGTCGGCGGGGTAGTGGCGGACAGCGTAGGCAATCAGGGCGTCGCGCACGACGCCGACACTGTGGGTGTTGGTCAGGGCGATGGGGGTGTTGACGATGCCGAACTCGTCCATCCAGGCGAGGCCCGTCATCTCGCCGTTGCCGTTCAGGACGTGATAGCCAGCGAAGACGGGGTTCGTGCCGATATTCTCGGCTCTGGGCAGAATGACGGTGACGCCGGTTCGGACGGGGCCTTTGCCGGGAACCAGCGGCCCCTCGCCGTCAATGAGCGTGGTGTGACCGACGCGAACTCCAGGTACGTCGGTGATGGCGTTCCAGTGGCCGGGCGCGAGGCGACCTATGTTGATTCCGAGGTCGCGCGCACTGGCGCGGTCAGCATGGGCCTGTGGCGTCACACTCATTTCCATTATCTACGGTTGCGCGTCAGCGCCGTTCCTGGTAGTTGGGGGCTTCTTTGGTGATGAAGACGCCGTGCGGGTGGCTCTCCAGGAGGCCCGCGTTGGTGATGCGGCGGAAGCGGGCCTTCTCCCACAGGTCGGGCAGGCTGTGCGCGCCGACGTAGCCCATGCCGGAGCGGATGCCGCCCGCGAGTTGGAAGATGTAGTCGGTCAGGCGGCCCTTGTAGGGCACGCGCCCCTCGATGCCTTCCGGAACCATCTTGCCCGCCTGGGCCTCGGACGAGCGCGCCTGACCGCCCTGAGCGTAGCGGTCGCGCCCCGGGCCGCGCATCGCGCCGAGCGACCCCATGCCGCGATAGTCCTTGAAGCGGTCGCCCTGGTAGATGACGATTTCGCCGGGGGCCTCGTCCAGCCCGGCGAGCAGGGAGCCGAGCATGACGGCGTGCGCGCCCGCCGCGAGGGCCTTGGCCGCGTCGCCGGAATATTTGATGCCGCCGTCGGAGATGACGGGCACGCCCCTCTCGCGCGCGGCCTGCACGCATTCCCAAATCGCTGTCACCTGCGGCACGCCGACGCCGGAGACGATGCGCGTGGTGCAGATGGAGCCGCTGCCGATGCCGACCTTCACCACGTCCGCACCCGCGTCAATGAGGGCGTGGGTACCCTCCGGGGTGGCGACGTTGCCCGCGAAGATGACAAGATTCGGGTAGCGCTCGCGCAGGGTTCGGACGGCATTGAGCACGTTCTTCGAGTGCCCGTGCGCGGTGTCCACCACGAGCACGTCCACCTGAGCGCGCACGAGGGCTGCCGCGCGCTCCTCGTAGTCCGCGCCCGCGCCTACCGCCGCGCCGACGAGAAGGCGCTCATGACGGTCAAGCGAGGCGTTGGGGAAGTCGCGCTTTTTCTGGATGTCCTTGACGGTAATCAGCCCTTTGAGGTAGCCCCGCGCGTCCACGAGGGGCAGTTTCTCGATGCGGTGCTCCTGGAGGATGGCCGTAGCCTCTTCCAGGGTGGTGCCGATGGGGGCGGTGACAAGCCGCTGCGAGGTCATGTACTCGGAGATGGGGCGGGTGAAGTCACGGGCGAAGCGGATGTCGCGGTTGGTGAGGATGCCGACGAGCTTGCCGTCATCCTCGGTGATGGGGACGCCGGAGATGCGATAGGTGGACATCAGGTTTTCGGCTTCCTGAAGCCTGTCGGTGGGGCGGAGGGTGATGGGGTCTACAATCATGCCGCTCTCGGAGCGTTTGACCTTGTCCACCTCCGTCGCCTGGTCCTCGATAGAGAGGTTGCGGTGAACGATGCCGATGCCGCCCTCGCGGGCGAGGGCAATCGCCAGCCGCGCCTCGGTG
Source organism: Ardenticatenaceae bacterium (assembly GCA_036386615.1). Classification (GTDB taxonomy): domain Bacteria; phylum Chloroflexota; class Anaerolineae; order Ardenticatenales; family Ardenticatenaceae; genus DASVVH01. The sequence goes on along the minus strand of DASVVH010000486.1, from coordinate 1,465 downwards.
ACGGTGTCCATCGCCGCCGAGACGATGGGCAGGCAGAGGCAGATGCCCGGCCCTAACTCTGTGCTCAGGTCAATTTCGGACGGAAGCACCTCGCTGTAGCCGGGCAGCAACAGAACGTCGTCAAAGGTCAGTGCCTCTCGCTCAAAAGGATGTGTACCGCTCATCGAAACCTCCCTCTCGCGTCCACTACTCCATCATGGGCTGAGAATAGTCCGAAGGAGGAGATAGTTCAAATGGCGGATTTGGACGCGGGGACAGTTGAAAAATGACGACCGACGACCGACGACCGACGAATGACGACCGCTAACGGCAACGGCAAGGACAGCGGCTATGTGTCAGGGGTGTGGTTCGGATGTGGGTGGCGCGTCGGGGGGAAGTGGGGTAGCGCGCCGCCGCACGGTGAGGACATAGCTCAGGATGGGTGGATGGAGGCTACTCACTTCCAGCTCAGTCTCGCACTCCGGGCAGAAGACAGTGGTGCCCGCAGGGTGCTCGTCCATACGGAGGGGAATCCGGCATTCGCATTCGGGGCATAGGGCTATCATGGTTGGTCCCGTCCTACTGCTGCTCGTTGTTGCTCTTGTTCATAAGAGCAACTTTCGGGCAACGCGAGGATTCGCGCGAATCCGGGTCAATAAACGCTGTACGAAACGGCTTTTCAAGCGGTTATCTAACGCCCGCCTGCTATCCTGTGCGTATAGCCTCAGGAGATGCTCTATGTGACTGGTCAACCCAGACTCTTCTACTGGCAGTAATGAAGGAAGAAGGGCGCTTCAACGTTGGAGCGCCGGAGTAGAGCGTCGCACGCGAGGCGCGATGGATTCTTAATGAGCAACAAGAGGAATTCACGATGAACGGAAACCAACAATCGCAGTCCCACCTCTTCACCATGCGCCTGTGGATGGAAGAGTTAGGCGAGGGGCAGACGGAGTGGCGCGGCAAGCTGCGCTATGTGGTCAATGAGGAGGTCCGCTACTTCCGGGACTGGTCGGGGCTGGTGGCGCTGTTGCAGACGATGATGCAACAGACCAGCGACCTCGCGCTGGCCTCGCCGGATGGCGATGGGAGTGTGCCTGCTGAAGTACTATGAAGGCGGCGATAGCCTGAAGGATAGGGTGGTAGCAAGGCGACAGCCTCTCGTAAGCGGGGCTGTCGCCTTGCTTGTTGCGAGGATTACCCTAATTCCCCGCAGGTATAGTGCTGTTTTGAGTAGGGCTTGCCATACCTAGAGCCTCAGTTAAACTATTCTTCGTGCCCTTGCCTCGTTCGCCTACTCCTGAAACAACCGACCTTTGACCTCGACATTTATCAAGAGAATATTGTGTAGCCTCGGCTATGCATGCATCGGGGGCTTGAGTGGATACTGCATACTCTATCAACGGTGTGCCGATTCGACTCACAGATGAAAGATGGGAACACATTGTCAGTAACAAGTTGTATATGGAAGCGTACTACGATAGAGTCT
>DASVVH010000485.1:0-8018 GCA_036386615.1 Ardenticatenaceae bacterium | reverse complement strand
TCGAGCATGGCGGCGTGGATGGTGTTGAGGATGGCGGCGTAGGCGGGGCCGGGCGGGAGGCCAGTGGCGCGAAGGTCATCGCCCGTGACGGCGAGGGCGCGGGGGAGCAGGTCATCGAGGTAGCGGCGTAGAGCGGCACGTAGGGCCTCGTCCTCGGTGAGCGTGGCGAGGAGGTGGAGGGCTGAAGGGTCGCGCTGGCGGAGGAGACGATGGAGGTCGCTGTTCCGCAGAGCGGGGTCGGTGAGGGTATCGCGCTGGGCACGGACGGCGTAGAGGGCGTGAAGACGGGTGCGCCAGTCGTTAGAGAGGCCGAGGCGGTCAGCGATGCGGTCAATGCGGGAGATGTCGGCTTGGGGGTTCCAGACGAGGGCGGCGAGGAGGTGTTCGGGCGCGGCGAGGTCGGCATCGCGCAGGCGCTGGAAGCGCTGGGCGTCGGAGTCGGTCCAGCGGACGCCGGGCATGAGGATGTCGAGGATGGCTAGCTCGTCGAGGCGGGCGAGGACGCGTTCGGAGTGAGGCTCGGCGAGGGTGGCGTAGAGTTCGTGACGGAGCCTGTCGGGGCTAACCTGTTGGAGCAGATCGAGGGAAGAGTTGAGAAGTTCGGCGGTGCGCGGCTCCAGGGTGAAGCCGAAGCGCTGCTCGAAGCGGACGGCGCGGAGGATGCGGGTGGGGTCTTCCACAAAGGAGAGGTTGTGCAGGACACGGATGATGCCGCGCTTCAGGTCGGCCTCGCCACCGTAGAAGTCGAGCAGGTGGCCCTCGCCGCCGGGGGAGAGGGCGAGTGCGAGGGTGTTGATGGTGAAGTCACGGCGGTGGAGGTCCTGCTTGATGGAGGCGTGCTCGACCTGCGGGAGCGCGGTGGGGCGCTCATAGAACTCGGTGCGGGCGGTGATGAGGTCTATGGTGTCGGGTAAGTCGCTGGCTTCCAAGAGAGCGTCGCGGGGTGGGTGGCCGGGGTCGCGTAGGAGCCACTTGGCAGTACCGAAACGGTCATGGGCGACGACGCGCCCGCCGAGCGTTCGAGCTAGTTGTTTCGCTACCGGAATGGCGCTGCCCTCGATAACGATGTCGAGGTCTTTGATGGGACTGCCGAGGAGGAGGTCGCGCACGATACCGCCGACGAGATAGACGCCATAGCCCTGCGCGGCGGCCTCCTCGGCCACGCGCCGGACGAGGGCGAGGGTGGGGGCGGGAAGCGCCTCCTCTAGAAGGCGCATCAGGTCGCTGGCGCGATTGTCGGGCGGGGGGGCACCGAGCCGCTTGAGAAGGTCGGTGCGGGTGATGATGCCGATGATTTCGTTGCTGTCTGGGGCGACGACGGGCACCTGCCCAATGTTGTTTTCGAGCATGACGCGCTGGACGTGGGGGATGGGGTCGTCGGGGGTGACGACGATGTTGCCCTTGTGCATGAACTCGGTGACGGGGGCATTGCCCAAATCGTGCTGGAGGGCGCGGTCCACATCGCGGCGGGTGAGGACGCCTACCACGTTCCCTTCGTCAACGACAGGGAAGCCCTCGTGGCCCCAGCGCCGCATGAGGTCGGCGGCTTCATGGACGCGGGCGGAGGGGGAGAGCGCGCGAATCTTGCCCCGGCTCATCCAGTCGCTGACGGTGACGGCGGGGCGGACGTGCTGGGGCAGAAGCTCCTTGAGGCGCGCAATGACGGCCTCAAGGGGTTCGTCGTCCACAAAGGCAGCGGCGGCGCGGGCGTGGCCCCCGCCGTCGAAGTGGCCCATCAGATGGCCCACATCGATGGCGTCAGTGCCGGAGCGGGCGACGAGTTGAACGTGGCCGCTCATGGCGACGGTGAGAACGAGGGCGGCGGGGTCGTAGAGGTCACGCAGGTTGTGGGCGAGGGAGGAAACGTCGTCTACGTAGTCGTCCATCTCGGCCTGGGCGATGACAATCTGGAAGGCGTGAACGTCCAGAAAATCGCAGCCTTCGAGCAGGCGGCGGTACAACTCGCGCTGGCGCTCGGTGAGGGGATGGTCGAGGAAGTGGGCCAGAGTGTCGAGGTTGGCTCCCTGTTCGAGGAGCCAGGCGGCGGCGCGCACGTCGCGGACGGTGGTGCCCGCGTAGACGAGGGAGCCGGTGTCCTCGTGGATGCCGAGGAGGAGTAGGGTGGCCTCGACCCAGGAGAGGGAGAGGCCCTGTTCGACCATCCTCTCGACGAGGATGGTAGCGCACGCCCCGGTGGTGTCGAGTTCAACCTGCCAGCCTTCGGGCAGGTCGTCGCGGCGGGCGTGGTGGTCAAGGATGGTGACTTCTGAGATGGATTCCGTGTCCACGCCTTTAAGGGACGGGACGGCCTGCGTGTCCACGAGCATGACGCGCTCGGCGGCAGTGCCGGGGGGCAGCTCTTCGTCGCGCACGAAGGGGAGCATGTCCAGGTGAAGAGTGAGGAAGTCGCTGACGTTGCGGTTGAGCGAGCGGCCCAGCACCGGGGTCCAGGCGGGGTTGAGTTTCCAGGCTCCCAGCATCGAGGCGACGGCGTCAAAGTCGCTGTGGTCGTGCGCGAGAATCAGGTTCATGGGGAAAGGATAAGGGAGAAGAGAGAAAGTAAAAAGTAAGAAGTAAGAAGTAAGAAGTAAGAAGTAAGTGTACTGTTTCACGAGGTTAACACACACTGGTACATTAAGTAAGCTCTAGCTACTTACTTGTCATCCTGAACGAAGTGAATCTGCGAAGCGACCTTAAGGGGATCCACCCAGCAACACGCCTAGCGTAGAGCGTTAGCACGTTTCCCCCTCCCTTTGTGCTTGGGCCAACCTTGTGTATCCGTACACGTAAGAAGTAAGGAAGGGATACGGGATGCGGAATGCAATAGCAAGTGGAATGAGAGCTATTGGTTGGAAACAGAGCGAGGGGTGGGCTTCCCTGTGAAGCCCACCCCTCGTTTGTGTCGAAGGGGGTAGCCGCGCCCCGCGCGGCTACCGTGTGGTTGAGGTCAGGACTGGCGACGGCGCAGGGCGACGAGGCCAGCGGCGAGCATGAGCAGGGAACCCATCGCGGCGGGCAGCCAGGGGAAGCCCCCGGAGCCGGAGCCGCTGAAGTCGTCAAGGGTGACACTCGTCGGGTCACAGACGACGGCGACGGTGGCCGAGGCGGTCTCGGTCATCGCGCCCGGAGCATCGGTGCTGTGCTGCGCGTTGTTGGTGTACTCCGTCATGCAGTCACTGGTGGAGTTCAGCTCTTCCGTCGTGACCTGATAGGTGATGACCTGGTCGGCGGCAGCCGCCCGCGCGTCAAAGCAGATGGCGAAGCCGTCCTCGATGGGGCCGGTGTACTGGATGCCATCCGTGCCATCCGCGTTCTCGATACCCACCGTAACGTCGTCTACGGGGCCAGTGATGTTGTCGTAGGCGAAGCTAATCTCGTAGTCGCCGGGCGCGTCGCTCGGCTGCTTGAGGTAGAACGCCTGGAAGTCGTAGGTGGCGGCGGGGTTGCCCTTCAGTTGCGCATCGTCGTACTCGATGAGGGCGATGGTGTTCGCGGCATCCGCTGCGAGGCTGATGCCATGATTCTGAGCCTCGTTATAGACGACTACGAGGTCATCCCAGAAGATGGCGTTCAGGTTGTTCGGCGGCGTTGGGTCGGGCAGGTTGGTGTTGAGCGGCGTGTTGTTGGCCGCCTCTGCTCCGGCTGCGCCGGGGAAGATGACGTAGCCGTTGGTGGAGAGGGCCAAACCCGTGTAGTCCTGCCCGTAGTAGTTGAAGGGATCACCAGTACCGAAGGCAGAGTAGTACACCACGTCGTCCCCGGTCAGCGCGGAGTTGGCAGTGACGCCAATTCCTTCCAGGTCGAGGTAGCCATACGCTTCAGCGCAGACCGCGTCGTTGTCGCTGGTGGTCATGGTGTAGCCCGCCACTGGCGCTGCCTGCACGCCGCTCCAGGTGAGGACGTTGCCCGCCACCGTCGCGCCACCCGTCGCGGAGCCTTCAACGTAGGTGAGGCCCGCCGGAATGGTGTCGGTGAGGAAGTAGGTGACATCCTCGTCCGCCGTGTTGGCGGCGATAGTGATGGTGTAGGTCAGCGTATACTGCCCCGGAGCCTCGATGGTCTCGTCGCTGACTTCCTTGGTCACGTCGTTGCCGAGGCGGCGCAGGTCCACGGCGACGATGCCAAGGTCGCCAGCGGCGGCGAGGGCGTCCTCATTGGGTGAGCTACCCACGTCGAAGGCACCGTACCAGCGGTCGCCCACTTCCGAGTCCACGTTGTAGAAGACGCGGAGGTCGAACGGCTCTTCCTGGCCGACGCTCTCCGGCCCGGTCACATCCATGTTTCCGGCGTCCACCGGGGCGACGATGCCGTAGGAGAGGACGACGAGGTCCTGCGCGTTCTCGGCAGAGGCTTCCCAGTTCTGGACGACGATGATGTAGGTGCCCTCGGCAGGGTTGTTGAGATTGCAGTATTCGAGGACCGCACCCGTCGCGCTCTGGCAGACGACCTCGCCCTCCTCCGGGACGCCATTGTCGTCGGCGTCGTAGGTGACGTAGAGGTCAATGTCCAGCGACGGGGACTCGGTGATTTCGGCCACGAGGCGCAGGCTGTCGGCGGGAACCTGGACGGTCGCGGTGAAGATGCCGTCCGTGAGGTCGTCCCAGGGCGAGCCGTTGTCGGAGTCGCCCTCAAGGGTCTGGCTGACGTAGGTGCCCTCGGTCAGGCCGTACTCGCGCGTGGTCAGTTCGGTAATCTCGATGGCCTCAACGCCCGCGATTAGCTCGGAGCCTGCATCACGGTACGTCTCGATAATCACCGCGTCGGGCAGGGTGCTGCGCGAGGGCCGCACGACGACGGGGAAGTGTACGTCGGGCACGGCGTTCGCCCCCCTCAGCGCGGGTGGGGTGGTGGTCAGGCGAACCTCGCCACAGGCCCAGCCCTCGACGCCTTCGGCCTCGTCGCCGCAGTTCGCGTCCTCAGGGTTGAAGGCGACGGCATCCACGCTGACGGTTATCACCTGCGTGCCACTGACGGGAATGGTGAAGACTGACGGCTCGACGGTGATTTCCATTCCGGCGGGCGCTTCCGTGAGGGCATGCCAGGTAAGTTCTTGCCCGGAAGCGTTGCGGAGCGTGCGCGTCCAGCTACAGGTGCCCACGCAGTCGCTATCGGTGAAGTTCGCTAGGTTGAGCGTCTTGGGGTCGCCGCCCTCTGCGGGATTGGCAGCCTCGAAGTTCTCGGTGGTCTCATCGAGGACAAGCCCGGCATACGCTGCCGTGTTCAGGTCCACGCGGCCACTGCCGATGTTGAAGGGGTCGGCAGCCGTCTCACCATCCGGTTTGAAGATGCCCTCATTTTTGGAGGTGGTCATGAGCGCCGACTTGATTTCCATTGGCGTCCAGTCGGGGTGCAACTGGCGCATCAGGGCCGAGGAGCCTGCAAGGTGCGGGCTGGCCTGCGAGGTGCCGGAGATGAGCCGGAAGAGGCCGCGGGGCTGGTTGATGTCCCATTGGAAGTCGCTGTTGCCGCCCAGAATGTCCACGCCGGGCGCGGCGATGTCGGGCTTGAGGAGGTCGTTGTTGACCGCCGGACCCTGTGAGCTGAAGCCCGCCAGAACATCACCCTGCCGCGAGGCGGGGATGCCGCCCTGGACGGTCGCCATCGCGCCTGGATTGGCCGCGACGTATTCGATGAGTTCCTGGCCGCTGGCGCTGGTGGTGGTCGCGTTGTATTCGAGATGGAGGCAGACGAAGCCTTCCGGCTCGGTCGCGCAGGGGTCGGCGACGAGGCCCTGGTTCGGGGAGGCGTTGACGAGGATGCCCGCGCCCGCGCCGCCCGCTGCAACGAAGGCATACTTCTCGTAGCGCGGGTTGATGCCGCGACGGCAGATGACGATGTCATCCTCCTCGAAGGTGCCGGGGGCGTAAGGCTCCAGACAGAGGCTCGGCGTCTCGTCATCCTCGCTCTGCGGCGGCGCGAGCACGAGATTGCCCGTTACGGAACCGGGCGAGACGGATGAACCCTGGAAGGGGCCGGGGGCGTTGGTGTCGGAGAGAACCAGCGTGCCGATGTACGCCTGGTCCTCGGTGGTGGCCGCAACCGCCATGACCCAGGGGGAGATGTGGCCCACCGTGCCGGGGAAGGTGTCGTTGCCTGCCGAGGTGTTGACGATGACCCCAGCGTCCACCGCGCCGAGGAACGCCTGCTCGACGATTTCGGTCCAGGGCGATTCGCCGCCGCCGATGGAGTAGTTCAGCACATGGACGCCATCCATGATGGCCTGGTCCACTGCGTCAACGGAGTCTATGAAGGCACAGCCACCGTCTTCGGGGTCAGTGGGGTCTTCTTCCCAACAGACTTTGTAGGCGATGACACGGGCGCGGGGGGCAACACCGGAGATGGTGCCCAGTTGCGTCTCCGTGCCCGCGTTCCCGGCGGCGATGGACATGACGTTGGTGCCGTGACCATCCTGGTCAAGGGGAGACTGCGCTTCGCCGGGGTCGTCGGCGTTGCCCGCGTTGTACCACCATGCACCAATCAGCTTGTCGTTACACGGGCCGAAGGTGCCGTCCTGGGGCTGCGGGTTCACTGGGGCGCAGACACCCTTGTAGGTGAAAGTGCTGGGGTAGTCCCCGCCAACGGGCGAGGGGTCCGCGAACGACGGGTGCATCGCGCCCGCGTACTGGGTCTGCGTGACCGTCGCGGAGGGATTGAAGACGCCGGTATCGATGATGCCGACGACGATGTTCTCACCCGCGGTTTCCTGTCCGCCCACGCGCTCCCACAGGGTCGGCGCGCCGATGTACTCAGGGGTGGTATCGGTGTTTGGCCGCGCGATGCCATCCATGTAGATGGCGGCAACGCCCGGCAGGCGGCGCAGCGCCTCTACCTCGTGCGCGGGCAGTTCGAGGCCCACACCGTTAACGGCGGCGCGATACTCCGTAAGCTGCTTCGCGTCCAGGGCGACGGCCTGCGCGGCGCTGAGGAAGTTGGCCTGTTGCGCTGCGAGATAGTCCAGGTAGGCGAGGCTCGCCGGGGAATTGGGGTCCAGCCTCGCCGCGCCGACGGCGCTGGGGCTGGTCGCCGCCAGACCCTGCGTGCCGCCCTCGTAAGAGGCGAGGGGCGCGTCCGCGAGTTGAACGATGATTCTGACGTTGCCCGACGAGGGGAGCTTGCCGTAGACCGGAACCGCGTCCAGGCTGGCGGCAACGAGGTCTGCTTTCCGGTTGCCGGATGATGGGTCCGCCGCGTAGACCGACGCGAACACCAGGAGGCTCACCGCGAAGAGCAGAGCAGAAATGGCCGAAAGTTTCCGTCTCATGCGTTAGGTATCTCCTCCTCTCTGGAGGTCCAGAGAGATTGCGGATGCCCGGCTTTCACCCCCATCATTGGGAATGAGGGGCCGAGCATCACGAACGTGACTGTAAGGAACAAATATCTGCTGCGCCGCCGGGAGGGGCAGCGCGGGGGAGGGCGAGTCCGGGGTGGGAGGAACGTGGTTCGGGCCGGACTCTACGAAGTTGAGGGGGTTCGCTCGATTCAGCCTTCCTTTCTAGGAACAAATCCTCGGAGGGGTCGTCGGTTTGAAAGAGCTATGAAGCGACGAAAGACGAAGGACGAGAGAGACGACTCAGGGGATCGTCCTACGGGTTGTTGATTGAGGAACGAGCAGGACAGCGCCACTGCCGGACGGTGGTTCAGGCAGTATATGGTCTTTCGCTGTAGTTGACAAGAGGCGATTTCAACTCGTGAATAGGGAGGACACCAGTACTCTGCTGTTGATGCTAACATTCTTTGTTTGCATACGCAAACGTGGGCGGCGCGGCGCTCCGGGCTGAGTCAACGCAGCGCGCCTTGTAATACCAATTGAACATAGAGGTGGCACAAAATGTGTGGTCAGAGAGGACATGAACTCCCCGGAGGGGAGTGGCGAAAGCTGTAGATATCGTGTTGGTTGTCAAGCGGCAGTCTGCCCGTGCAAAGGGTCAAACGGTCGCCCGGACTTGAGCACACCGAAGACTAGATGCAGCAACTTCCGCATGGCCGCCCCTACAATCTGCATCGGCCGTTTGCCAGCC
>DASVVH010000484.1:0-9146 GCA_036386615.1 Ardenticatenaceae bacterium | reverse complement strand
CTCAGGAACGGCTGGGAGGCGTTGGGTGTTCCTGCGGTAGAGGTGGATTTGCCGCTTCTTGAATGGCCCTGGGAACTCTTCCAGCGTAATGGGGAGCGCATCGCTGCCCAGGCCGAGGCGCATGCCCTCGGCTCCAAGCCGTCGCTCGTGGGTGTCCACCTGCTCCACCCCCAACGCATCTTCATTGACGGCTCGGCTCGCGTGCAGCCCGGCGTCGTACTGGACGCCAGCGATGGCCCCATTGTTATAGACGCAGGAGCTACCATCATGGCGAACTCGGCCATCCTGGGGCCAACCTACGTCGGGCGGGGAGCCAGCGTCAAGATTGGCGCGAAACTCTATCACGGCATCACCGTCGGGCCGCGCTGCAAGGTGGGCGGCGAACTGGAAGAGGTGGTCTTTCAGGGCCACTCCAACAAGCAGCACGACGGCTTCATCGGCCACGCCTACGTCGGGGAGTGGTGCAACTTCGGGGCGGACACCAACAACAGCGACCTGAAGAACAACTACGGCACCATCTCCGTCTGGTCGGACGGCGCGTTACGGGATACTGGCTCCATGTTCGTGGGCCTCCTCATGGCGGACCACTCCAAGACGGGCATCAACAGCACTTTGAATACGGGCACCGTCGTCGGCGTCTCGTGCAACCTCTTCGGCAGTGGCCTGCCGCCGAAGTACGTTCCCTCTTTTGCATGGGGTGGGGCTTCCGGCTGGAGCGAATATCGCCTAGAAGAGGCGCTGGGGACGGCGGAGCGGGTCATGGGGCGGCGCAACGTGGCGCTGACGGAGGCGGAACGGGCGCTGCTGGCTCACGTCTTTTACGCTACCGCAGACGAGCGGGGGCAGCATCTGGGCGTGGGGGAAGGACGATGAGGCGGTGGCTCTCCCTGTGGGGGCCGCCGCTACTCCTCATGGCGATTATCTTCTTCCTATCGGGCCAGGCGGACATTCCCGGCCCGGATAATCTGACGCTGGACCGCGTCTTCAAGAAGGGGGCGCACGCGCTTGGCTACGGCCTTCTCGCCTTCAGCTACGCGCGGGCGCTGGCAGGGATGGGGGCGCGACGTGTCGTTCTGCTGGCGCTGGTGCTCACGCTGCTCTACGCTCTCTCCGACGAGTGGCACCAGACCTACGTTCCCACCCGCAACGGCAATCTGCTAGACGTACTCATCGATCTCGGTGGCGCTATCGTGGGCCTCCTCGGCTGGCAGCTTCTCCAGAACCGGGGCCAGTTGGATTCGGCCCCATAGCCCCTCCTGCCGCACAGTTGCCCACCCCAGCTTGATGAGTTCCAGCAGCGCCAGAAAGGTGGCAATGACCTCCTGGCGGCTCGGCTCGGCGCTCAACAGCGCGGCGAATTCCAGCGGCTGCCCTTCGCGCAGCCGTGCCGTCAGTTCGGTGATACGCTGCCGCACGGTGATGCGGATGGGCTGCACCACCGTGTCCACATTTTCCGGCTCCGGCTCCTTCTCCTTGAGCACCGTTCGCAACGCCGCGAAAAGGTCGTTGAGGGTCAGCCCTCTGGGGTCCAGGCGCGGCTGCAACTCCGGCTTCGGCGCGGTGCGCGCGTAGCTTCGCAGCCCCTGCGCCTCGCGCTCCCCCAACTGCACCGCCACCTGCTTGAACTGGCGATAGGCTTCGAGTGCCTGCGCCAACTCCTCTCCTTCGTCGGCCTCCTCATCGGCCTCGGCGGGCGGCGCGGGCAGCAAGAGGCGACTCTTGATGAGCACCAGCTTGGCCGCCACGACGAGAAAGTCGGCTATGCCGTCGGGGTCCGCCTGCTCCAACTGATGAATCGTTCGTAGGAACTCGTCAGTCACAGTGGCGAGGGAGACGGTCGTCACGTCCAACTCCCGCTTCTCGATGAGGTGAAGCAGCAGGTCTAACGGGCCTTCAAAGTGGGGGAGGGTTACAGTGAAGGCGGACATGCTAGTGCTGGGCAAATTGTGTATGGAAGTCTTTGTCGTTGACATAGAAATCATTAAAATATACAATAAAATGAATAAGTAGTGGCAATGAGATTGCTGGTCCGAGTACTATCACGAAGGTTGATTCGAAAGATCTCCATGGGTACGAATTTCTTGACTCTAGCGCGTGAGGTAGGCTGGGTGTTTTTCTGGAGCGTGGCCGGATGCGGGCTTGCGGTTGCAGCGTGGCCTCAGCATAGTCGACCAAAGTATAGAGAGTGGCTCGCCATCACGATTGGCATTTATATAGAGGCGCTAGGTGTTGAACTGACGAGGGGCACACAAGCAATTGGTGGGCTGCTAGCCTTCACCCTTGTCCTCGCTGGATTTGTCCGTTTTATGCCGGGCGACCAAGCCCGTCTATCAATCCGTTTGTTTAGGTGGACGCAACGCGGTGCTGGAGCATTCAAAATACTCTTTAGCCTGTACTTCTTTATTGGTGTACTTGTCTTGCTGTTAGCATACCGTAATGAACTTGGCAGTTTGATTGCGGTTCCGAGGGCTCGATGAACCAAGTTATGTTGTCTCTTCTACGGATAAGAGAGTTCCTGCTAGAACATATAGGGACGGTGCTTTTCTTGCTGTTAAGCATTACCTCCCTCCTGCTTTGCGCGAATTTTCTAGTTCAGAGCAATTTTGCAACCAGTGAGATGATGGTGGTTGGACTGATAGCAATCTTAGCTATTGGAGTAGCGCAATCTGTGGGATTCATTGAGAATCGAACAGGGGAGACAAAGGACTTAAGTCGTTTGGGAGAGTGGGACTCTGACATGGGCTACGATTTCGATAATGAAGTACAGATTGGGATTTCCTCCTTGCCTCCTATTAGTTTGTTGAGAATCCCAGAGGTGCAGAGCTATTACATATCTGAAGTACCATCTGAATTGAGAACAAGTGAACAGTTGGAGAGGGAAGTTCTAAAATATCTTGAGGAGATGAGATAATGCCTTATCGTGGAAAGATACCAAAACCTGCGACTTACTGGGATCGCAAGCAAGACCTTGTTAACCTCTACCTCCAGGCGATTCGTCTAAAGGTGATCCACTACTTCCTGAATGTGAAACGTGTAACACCATCAATGGAACAGATTAATGGACACACGTCCAACATCATGAGAGAGGTACTTAGGACAGTTACTGTAGATGTTCCGCCACCCACACCTGAGACTGATGCATTAGTTGATAAGATATTAGAGGAATACTTGAGCCGTATGCGATAAACTCGACCTTCCAGATCCGGTTACTTCAACTGAGGCAATTAGGTAGACAGGGCTTAACTGCTAGTGGACTGACTTTTTAGTTCCTGGAATACGCTACTGACCTACTGTCAGCGCAAACTGCGGAGCACCGCCGTCAACATATTCTAGAAACTAAGCGTTCGCTCCACTAGTATCGCTCCAATAGATACGGAAGCTGTAGTGGCGTGTCATCTTATCCGGCTTCTGCCAGCACTTGCGGTGCTGGCATCTCTTCCCCGGCCTTCCGGTAGGATTCTTCCACGCCACTCAATGCAACCATCAACTCTTGCAGTGCTTCTTCTGGTGTGTCGCCAAATGCAGAGACTAAGCGTAGGTCAGGCACGTTAGGAACGATAGCTATAAATACTTCGTCCTCTTCACTCCAAAAGATCTGGTAGCTGTAGAGGTACATCATTCCTCCCCCTGCTCGCTAATAATGGCTTCGCTCTCACCAAGCACCTGTCGCGCCTGATACGGCTTGGCCTTGCCATTCTTGTCGGGCTGTAAGTTCAACCGAGCTGTCCGCCCCTCCGCTTTGTAGGTGCGGTGACTCCCTGTTTGATGGTCAAATTGGAACCCGTAACACTCGGCTACGCTTCACGAGTTCCGTAAAGCGTAGCCCTACCCGATTGTTCCGGGCCTTTTGGAGGAGCTTGTCGCATCTTGCCATTCTCTTATGCGTTGTCGCTGGCCCCGAACTGCACGATGCGGGCGAAGCTCTCAGCTTCCAGTGACGCGCCGCCGACGAGCGCGCCGTCAATGTCGGGCTGCGCCATCAACTCATCCACGTTGTTGGGCTTCACCGAGCCGCCGTACAGGATGCGTGCCCCATCGGCCACGTCCGCGCCCCATTGGTCGCGCAGCCAGCCCCGGATGGTGGCGTGCATGGCCTGGGCATCCTGCGGCGTCGCGGTCTCACCCGTGCCGATGGCCCACACTGGTTCGTAGGCGATGACTAGGCGCGCACCGTCCTCCTGGCTCAAGCCCTCAAGGCCCTTAGACAACTGGTTGATGACGGTGCTTTCCGCCGCGCCGCTCCGGCGCTGCTCGATGGTCTCGCCGACGGCAAAGACTGGGATGAGGTCGGATTCCAGAGCGGCCTTTACCTTCTGGTTGGCGAACTGGTCCGTCTCGTTGAAGATGTGGCGGCGCTCCGAGTGCCCAACGATGACGTGTGTGCAGCCCAGGTCTTTGAGCATCTGCGGCGAAATCTCGCCCGTGAACGCGCCCTCCTGCTTGGGGTAGATGTTCTGCCCGCCCCACATGATGCCCGTGTCGTGTAGCACCGCCGCCACCGCGCTGATGGCCGTCGCGGGGGGGCAGATGAGCACTTCCCGGTCCTCCGCCGCGCTGCCGCCAAGCAACTCCAGTAGGGCCTGCACCATCTCTACCGCCTCGTCTATCGTCTTGTACATCTTCCAGTTTGCCGCCATCAAGGGGGTTCGCATCGTTCGGTCTCCTATCCACTTATCAGTGCCATCCACTTGGTGCTCGAATGGAGCAGCCTGAGCGGTTAAGGGTCGTTACATCGGGGAAATGAAATGAGCGGTGACTGCATAGCCGCCGCTCATATGGTATCAGAAGTTGGCGTGAGGGGCTAGCCGTGAGGGCCTCAAGCCCAGGGCTGTGTCTTAAGCCAGTATCGGCCAGTAAAGGCCAGTATCGGCCAGTACTGGCGAGCAGAAAAGGCCAGTGTAGTGGTAGATACTTGCCAGGTAGCACGAAGCTACCTTATAGAATGCGCGACTTTGACACAGCCCTGCCTCAAGCCAGTTCCGGCTCGGCCTCCGCCTCCTGGGGCGCAAGGCTCTCGCGCGGGGTTCGCTCCTCGCAGGCGAGGCAGCGATACTGCGTGCGATTCTCCTCCACGAGCGTCCCGCCGCAGTTGGGGCATGGCATGGGTACGGGCTTCTTCCAGGAGGAGAAGTCGCACTCCGGGAAGTCCGTGCAGCCGTAGAAAATCCGGCCACCCTTGGTCCGCTTTTCCACCAACTCGCCGCCGGACTGCGGGCAGCGCACGCCGATGTACTCGAAGTAGGGCTTGGTGTTTCGGCACTCAGGGAAGCCGGGGCAGGCGATGAACTTGCCGAAGCGCCCGAAGCGAATCACCATGTCGCGCCCGCACTTCTCGCATGTCTCGCCTGCCGACTCCTCACCCAGATCCACCTTCTCCATCTCGTCCTGCGCCGTTACCAGGCGGGCGCTGAAGGGCTGGTAGAACTCCTGAAGGACGCTCACCCACTCGCGGTCGCCCTCGGCAATCTCGTCCAACTCGTCTTCCATCTGCGCCGTGAAGCCCACGTCCAGCACATCGGGGAAGAACTCGACCAGCAGGTCGGTGACAATCTCGCCAAGTTCGGTTGGGACGAGCCGCTTGCTCTCCCGCTCGACATAGCCGCGCGTCATGAGCGTGTTGACGATGGGCGCGTAGGTGGAGGGGCGGCCAATGCCGTTCTCTTCCAGTGCCCGCACCAGCGTCGCCTCGGTGAAGCGCGGCTTCGGCTGCGTGAAGTGCTGGCGTGGAATCAGGTCCAGACGGTCCAGCACCTCGCCAATGGTCATTTCAGGCAGCACGCCATCTTCCTGCTCCGTGTCGTCCTCGTCCCGGCTCTCCTCGTAGAGCGCCAGGAAGCCGGGGAAGCGAATCACCGAGCCACTCGCCCGGAAGAGGTATAGTGGACTCTCGCCAAGCTGCCGCAGCGTCTCTTCGTTTGCCGAGGCACTATCGGGCATGACGCGGCCCTGCGTGTCGGCCACGATGTCCACTGCCGTCTGGTCTATGAGGGCGACCTCCATCTGGCTCGCCACGAAGCGTTGCCAGACGAGTGTGTACAGCTTTTGTTGGTCGGATTCCAGGTAGCGCCTGACCGAATCGGGCGTGCGGAGCACATCGGTCGGGCGAATCGCCTCGTGAGCCTCCTGCGCGGATTTGGCGCGGGTTTTGTAGGTCGGAATCGCCTCCGGCACGTACTCCTTGCCGAACTGCTCTCCGATGTACGAGCGCGCTCCCTCGGCGGCGACGGAGGCGACGTTCACGCTGTCGGTTCGCATGTAGGTGATGAGGCCCACCCTGTCGCCCTCGCCAAGGTCCACCCCCTCGTAGAGGGACTGCGCGACTGCCATTGTCTTCTGAGTGCCGAAGCCCAGGCGGCGGCTCGCCTCCTGTTGCAGCGTAGAGGTGGTGAAGGGCGCGCTGGGGCGGCGGCGGCGCTCCGTCTTGCGAATATCCGTGACGACATAGCGGGCATCTTGCAGCGCCGTCAGGTGCCCGTTCGTGGTCGCCTCGTCGGGCAGGTGCGGCTCCTCGCTCGCGACGCGGTGCAGCCGTGCCTCGACGCTGGGGCGCGGCGTAGCGCGCCGCGTGCTCTGCTGCGCCAGCAGTGCGCGAATCGTCCAGTATTCTACCGGCACGAACTCTCGAATTTCGCGCTCGCGCTCGACGGCCATTCGCAGCGCCACTGACTGCACGCGCCCGGCACTCAACCGCCCGCGCACTTTCTTCCAGAGGAGTGGCGAGAGGTTGAAGCCCACGAGACGGTCCAGGATGCGCCGCGCCTGCTGCGCGTCCACCAACTGCATGTCAATGTCGCGCGGGTGGGCGAAGGCATCCTCAATCGCGCTGGGCGTAATCTCATGGAAAACGACGCGCCGCACCCTGTCCTGGGGCATCTCCGCCGCTTCCATGAGGTGCCACGCGATGGCCTCGCCCTCGCGGTCGGGGTCGGTCGCCAGCCAAATCTCGCTAGCCTTGCTCGCGGCAGTGGCGATTTCCTTCACCACGTCTTTCTTCTCGTTCGTCACGCGGTAGGTCGGCTCGAAGTCATGCTCCACGTCCACGCTCAAGCGCGACTTGAGCAGGTCGCGGACGTGGCCCAGGCTCGCGCGCACGTCGTAGCCGCTCCCCAGGAACTTGCCAATCGTGCGCGCCTTCGCGGGCGACTCCACGATGACCAGCTTGCCGCTACGCCTGCTGGTGCTCGCACTGCTCTTCGTGGGTTTCTTGCTCTTGCCGCCCTTGCTCTTCGCGCGGGCTGTGCTCTTCTGCGCTTTCGCGGGAGCGGCCTTCGATGGCTTCGCCTCGCGCGGTTTCGGTTCCGGGGGCGTCATTCCCTCGTGCAGCGGACTCTCGCCGAAGCGAAACATCGCCGTCCCACAGACGGGGCACGCGCCGCGCACGGCGGGCCTGCCCGCGTCCGTAAAGACCGCGACAGCATTCGCGATTTCCCGCTGCTCTTTGCACTTGACACAATATCCGACTATTGGCTCACTCATCTGCATTCCCTACAATTCGTTTCTTCATGCTGTGAGCAAAGTTTGGCCCTGACTTCGCGTTCCTGTTTCATTGGTGATTGCTACAGGAAGTATAACATCTTGGGCTAACTCCCCCTCCAACTTAATTGTCCGCTTCTTCTCTATCCAATATGCTGAGAAACTCAGCGGGCGAGACAACTTGAATCCCTTGATATTCCCGAACAGTTAGAAGGTCCAGATCACCACTGACAATATATTGAGCACTCGCATCAATGGCACACGCAAAGAACTTGTCGTCATCCGGATCCCTTTTAACTATCTCTATCGTCGTTTGAACATCGATTAATCTACTTGCAGCCCGTAACCTGTCGAGGTATTCGGTGATTATCTCCTCACTGATATGGTAACGGCGCTGAATGCGTGGATAGTGTAAGACTCGCTCGACTTCGCCCAGGATCTCCTCTGAGATGATGAACTCTACTGCACGGATGCGGTCCAGGATTCGAGCAGGTTTGCCAGTTGTAATCAGTAGGGCACTCACTAAAACGTTGCTATCTAGTACCACCCTTTTCATTGGCCTAATGTTCGCACGGCTCGAATCGCTTGAGCAATATCCTCTTCAGCTTCTTCCTCAGGTATGGGCGGCATCTGTTGATGAACTTGCTCAAGAAACTCTACAAGGCGTGCATGGCTATCTCCCCCTTCTCCATCAGGGCTGATAATCCTTTCGGCCTCCGTGACTGTCCCAAGTTTTACCGCAGGCTTCTCGTCCATGCTTGGCTCCCTTTCGGTCTCGTCTCTCTAAGACCTCTACTGTTCTTAATTCTGAATTCCCTTACTCGGCAGCGCCAGCACGTACTCCACGCGCGGCGTGCCCCGGTCCAGGTCAATGTTCTCGACCAAATCCGTGAAGACTGTATCGCCACTGATGTCCACCTGGACGCCCCAGGGCAGGTTGGCGGCGCGAAGCGTGGCGTAGAAGCGGTCCAGAGGGTCGAACGTCTCCTCGTCTTCGTCCTCCTCGTCCTCGTCTTCCACCACCATCTCTTCAAGCGCATCCTCGTCGTCGCGGTCCCAGAGGCCCACGAGCATCTGCCCGTTGATGACGAGTTCCAGGGGGGCGAGGTCCACAAGCTGCCCATCGTACTTCAGGAGCGCGCGGCCACCCTCTTCAACCTGCCATCCCTCCTCGCGCAGCGCGGGAAGCAGCGCCTCCAGGAACTCGCCGCGCTGGGGGAGCGACCCACGCTCCAGCCGGAACGCCTCGCCAATCTCGTGAATCTTCTCCAGCAGCGTGTCGTGCCAGGGTTCGAACTGCGGCGGGCGGTTCAGGCGGTTTGCTTCCATCAGCGCCAGCAGCGAGGTAAGCTCCATACCGGGGTCCGCGTGCTCGTGATACCAGCGCAGCACCTCCACCGATTCCTCGTCCGCGAGGTTCGTCAGCCACGCCAGCGCCTCTACTTTGTCCTCGCGGCTGCGCCTCCGGTCTGCAAGCACGCCGCGCATCTGCCGGACCATCTCCGTCGGGTCGCCGTCTACCACCCAGTCGCTCCACTCTTCCATTTTATCGTACCTCGTCTGTTGTATCCGGCGGCTCTGTCATCCAGAAGTATAACCAAATCTGCCAACCGAGAGCCAATAGCGCCAGCACCCCCGCCAGTGGCAGCGAACCGAGTTGTCGCCCCGCTGCC
>DASVVH010000483.1:0-7928 GCA_036386615.1 Ardenticatenaceae bacterium | reverse complement strand
ATGACGCACCGAGGGCGGATGAAATCGCCGTTGAAGGGCTACATAAGGGCCACTCGGCCCCCTGAGTCCGGCTGATCGCCAGTTCCATAGGTCATTTTCATCTGCGAGCACCCTTTGTTGAATTTTGATGCGATTGCCCTAAGCAACCCCATTTTGGGGGTTGCACTGTACCAAAAAGCCTCTATAATTGCTCTTGCTAGCTGGTGTAACTAAAGCAAAGCATTGACGCCTACAATTAATAGATGCAACCAGGCCCAGGATTCTTTCACCGCCTACCAGGAAAGTTTACTTTTCCTTATGGAGCGGCTCCTTGGGTTGACCCCGGCTGTTCGCTTGGAGGTAAATGTATGCTCTCTCGACTCTGTTCAGCGTTTGAAGTTGGATCAGACCAGGAGCCCCGGCTTCTTGCGCTCTGTGAGATGCGTGTCCACCAGCTGGTGGAGCACAAGCTCGAAGAAGCGCTCCCCTTTTCATTGACGGGCCTGGTGATGCACGTGGCCGCCATCGTCCACCACAACATGACCAAGCAGCGGGCACGTCTGGCAATCGGCTACCCGACAACCCGTGAGCACACCCGTGAGATGGCGGATGTGCTTACGGACGTGCTCGCGGACCGCACACTCCTCACCGCGTTCGAGGCGTACATCGACCGGATCGTCGTTCACTTCCTGAGTGAGTACGGCCGCGTCCGTAGCCTGGCTGCGCCGGATGACGCGGCCTGGAAGCAGCTATACGACCAGCTGACCAAGCGGGGCTATCGAGTGCTTCTCCGTCTGCACGTTGCGCCAGATCAAGCCAGGAGTGAGGCGACCGACTTCGCGCAGGAGACCTGCGAGATCATCTTCCGTACGCGCTTTCCCTTTGACGTCCCATTCGACGCCTGGACTACGCGCATCCAGACAAATCGCATCCTTCAACGCTACACTCGCTCACCGGATGTCGCCGACCGCACACCAATGCCGCTCTCGTTTGATGGAATCACGGAAGATAGCGATGAGGTCAGCTTCTCCTTCCTGGAGCGTCTGTCCGACACGGCTGCGCTCGATCCCTTGAATCAGGTAATGGTACAGGAGCTTCTGGAACGCTCGATAGCCTCGTTGAGGAGTCGCGCTCAGCAGCAGGTCATTCTAGGCACCTTCTTTTACGGGATGAGTGACGCAGAGTTGGCTCACGGGCTCCAAAAATCCGTAGGAGCCGTCCACATCCTGCGGCATCGGGCACTCGGTGCCCTGCAGCAAATGATGGCTTGACACAAAGGCTTCATGTGGGCAGTCAACGAGCGCACAACCTTCGCAAAGCGCAGGGAGCAGGCAAAACCAGCAGGGCTCGAGATGAGCCCCGCTGGCGTTTCTGCTTCATCAGGCAGCCACTGTGAACCGGATCGCCTCTCACCAGCTTTCAGCCCCTTACAAGCGGCACGACGCTGATAACGTGGGATACCATGGCAGCCGCAAATGGCAACGCCGCTCCCAGGTTGTTCCGCCCCTGATGTCGGAAATGTTTGGCAACCGGCAGGATTTCTCCTCTGGCCCCCTTGAGCCCACCTGAACCCGTATGCTACCCAAGGAGTCCGCTAACAACAGCATCGTAGGTGATTGAGTCGGTAGCGACTATTTCCTGTTCATACGCTATGAGAGATTGGGAGCGTTGGAAGCGGGCTCATATGGAGCACTGCTGTTGCTTTCCCGCTCGTGCACGGCCTCTCCTGCCGCGGATCCCAGGCCGAGCCGAGCGGCCACACACATCTCGCTTACTAACTTCCGGTCCGCGTCACGGCATCCTGCCACCCTTCTAAGGTATCCGAATCCAGCACTTTCCGCTTCGCCACGATTCGCACCGCCCTCCTTACGTCGTCGCTGGCTCGCAGGGGCCGGTGCAGTGGTCGTGCGCCCCGCCTGTTCTGACGCGCCTCGAGGTGAGGGCGCTCGCCGCACCGGCTATCCCTCGTAGAAGCGATAGTACGGCTCGTGCGGGGAGTGGCAGAGCAGGCAGACCGGATTCACGTGCAACGTGGCACAGGTGCCGAAGGACAGCCCAACCGGCGGGGCTGGTAGGCAATAGGCATATGCACCGGTGTCGGGGGAAGCAACTTCCGGGGAAAGGGCCAGCCGGGTTGGCGTAGATTGCCAGAAGGTCGGTGGTCGTTCATGGTTTCCTTTCTGTGTGGAAGAGGCTAGTCTCTCGCGGTAAAGAAGTCTCGTGGCGTGTCACCACTTTCTTGTTGATGCGCCTGCGACGAAGGTTCTTACAGTGGAAGGATGAGCCGGGCGAGCAAAGATCGGGAGATGCGCAGGGTGGCAAGGGGGATCGTTGGCCTATCCCAGGGGAGATCAGGGAGTACAAGGTGTATCGGGTTCTCGCCTCTGTCGCAGCACCTGCCCGATCCTGCAGAACAGGATACACTTGGGGAGCTGAAGCGAGGCAGGAAGTAGCACCTTATTCCACGCACGAGGATACCTGACAGATGACGGCTCTTTCCCCGGAGGACGCACGAGGCTGGACGATTATGCCCGAGCTTGTAGAACGACAGGTCCGATTATTGCCTGCCTCCGTTCTGGAGCAGAGCGGGCTTTCGGCTGACATGCTCATCGAGCGGGTGGTGGCGGTGGGGCACCGCAATCTGGTATCGGGCCGCATCCGGCGCGTGATGGTTCAGAGCAAGCTCTACCCATCTCTCTCGGAGGGGGTCTATGAGAGGTACGTGGCACGCCTCGTACCGTGTTACTGCGAGGAGCACCAGCGGATCGCTGGGCTGGAACGGGGTGAGGAGGAAGTCTGGCAGCAGACGCTCGCGTGGTTACTCCGGCGCGCGGCACAGATGCTGCGCCACTGGGACACCTCGGATGCCTCCGCCCCCGCGGCCGAGGATTTTGTTCAAGAGGTATGTGCGACCCTGCACGACAAGCTGGGACAGTACGCCTTCGATGCGGCGTTCGACGCGTGGCTGACTAGAATCCTGCATAGCACCATCGCGTCACGGTTTATGCGGTCCCGCGACATTCTGGACCGACGGTCCGACATTGGGTCGCTGACCCAGCTGGCTCGCTACGACCCATCACAGGCTGCCCGGTTCGTGCGGTGGCTGGCCGACCCGAAGCAGGTCTCCCGGTTCGAGCAGGCAGAGGTCCGGCTGATGCTGGTGGATGCCCTGAGGCAACTTCCTCCCATACAGCAGACGATCCTGCTTCACACTTACGTCTACGATCTGCCGGACGCGCAGATTAGCTCGCTGATCGGAACATCGGTGGGAAATGTGGCTCAGTTGCGCTTTCGTGCGCTTCGAAGGATGAGGCGCATTATTCTGGGGGCAGAATGAAATGAACGGCGCAACAATTGCATTAGGGCTCATATAGACCATGGTCGTCGTGGGCACCCGTGGCGGTTGAGCTTATTGAAACGGCTCAAGAAAGGAGCGGGAGATATGGTACCACATGAAACTCCCTCCTCGGATGAACAATCGTTGCCCGAGACGTTTGAGGCTCTCGCGTCAGACCCGGAACGCTGGGAGGAGCATCTGCGCCGGTTGGCGGAGGAGATTGCCAGGACCGCTCACGGGGGCGATGTTGATCCCGGTCGCGAGAACGTCGGGGGGCTGAGTTGCACAGACTGTGAGGAGTTACTCGATATCTATGTGACCGACGAGCTGGCCGGACGAGAGGTGAGGGGACAGTATCCGGCCGTCTGGCACCACCTCCTGGGCTGTGAACGCTGTGGGCTGCTTTATGAGATGCTGCTGGAGAGCCTGGCACCGGAGGAGGGGGCACTGGAGCGCCTGACCGCGGGCGCGTGGCCCGCGGCTCTGGTCCAGCCCTGGGTAACGCGCCTCTGGGAGGGGGCCAAACGGCACCACTTTCGCCTGGAGTTCACCTTCAATCCCGGCTACTTACAGACGCTCCGCGCGCCCCTGCCCGTGACGCTTCGCAGTGCCACCTCCCCCGCCCATCATCAACACCTCCTGCTCCACGAGACGGTCCAGGTTGCGGATGAGCCTTTAACCGTGGAGCTGACTGGCACGCGCCCGGCGACCCGGACGGACGAGCTGGCGCTGGAGGTGCAGGTGCAGGTCCTGGAGGGTGCGCCGCTTCCGCGCCCGCTGCGGGCCCAGCTGACCTGGGGCGACGAGGAGCGTATCGCGACCCTGGACGAGCAAGGACGTGCAACGCTGGGCACGGTTCGCCTGGCAAGCCTGGAGAAGGAGGGGCACCCGTTCGGGCTGCTGCTGGTAGCGGGGCAAGAAGCGGGGCCAGCGTAGGCGGTGGTGGCAACGAACGGGCAGCCGCCACCGAGCGAGAGGGCGTGGACGCGCGCCCAACTCCTCGTTGAACGCCTGGCAGCGGGGAGACTATCGCCGGAATCGGTTAGGGAAGAGGCCCGCCAGAGCATTGAGGGCCTTACTGTTGCCCTGCAAATAGAAGTGACCGAATCATTGCTGGCGATAGCTGAGGCGCGGCGATGGACTGCGCCGCCGCAGAGCTGGGCCGCGGCGCAGATGGCTCGTGCCGCGGCGCTGGTGCTACAGGAGCGAGGGCACACAGGTGGGGGCGAGCTGGCGACGCGCGCCGCCCTGGCACTGGGTGCGACGCTGAACGCGCTGGGTGATTTCGCCCAAGCCGAGCCACTGTTGAGCGCGGCCAGTGACGCGCCGCTCCTCGACAATCCTTTCTTGCTCGTCCGCGTCCAGAGTGAGCTGGCCATTAGCTACGCGGCGCTGGGTCAGAAGGCGCAGGTGCAGGAAGCACTGACACTGGCCACCGCGCACCGCGCCGGGGTGGAGGGGTCGGTCGCTGCCGCCGACCTGGAGCGGGCAGAGGGGCTCTGCTGTCTGGCGCAGAATCGGTATCCGGAGACGGCGCTTCTGCTCCAACGCGCCGGGGCCGGGTACCTGGAGCACGGCCACCTGGCCGAGGCAGTGTCGTGCTGGGCTGACCTGTCAATGGCGTTACGTTATGTAAATCTGGTGGAGGCCGCGATGTGGCTCGAGACCGCACGCGGCGTGCAGCAGGAAGTGGAATCCGCCTTCTGCGGGGCCCACTGTGATTACGTGCTCGGGCTCCTACACGAGGAGCAGAACGAGTTCGCCAGTAGCCTTCCTCTCTTCGAGCGAGCACGGTTGGTATTCGAGCGGGAAGGCGCAGTATACCGAGCGGCAGAGTGTGACCGAGACCGCGGGCTGGCTCACTACCGGCTGAACCAGTACGGGGCAGCGCTGGAAGCGTACAGTCAGGCACGCGCCTTCTTCGCACGCGCGGGGTACGACAGCGCGGTCGCCACATGCGATGTAAACATCGCCATCGTCTATTACGATACCCATCATTACGACGAGGCGCTGGCACTCCTGGAACGGGTCGCAGCCGAGGCGGAGACGGAGGGGCGGAGCCTGCGTACCGCTCGATGCTACACGAACATGGGCTTGTGTTACGACCGACTGGGACAGTATGACCGCGCGCTGGTGCTGCACGACCGGGCGCGCGATGCCTTTCTCGCGGGGGAGAGCCCGCTCTACGCCGCGCGATGCCAGGAAAACCTGGCCGGAACGTATCGGCAGTTGGGGCGCCTCCCCGAGGCCCTGGCCCAATACGGAGAGGCACTGGCGCTCTTCACCGAGGCGTGGGTGCCCGCTCAGGTCGCCTCCTGCCTGCTGCAGATGGTGGAGCTCCACCTTTCCATGGGAGCACCGCAGGCGGCGAAGCGCGCCGTAGAGGAGGCGCTCCGCATCTATACCGAGATGGGGATGACGGTCAGTGCGGCGCGCTGTTTGCGGCACCTCGCAGAGATCGCCTGTACACTAGAAGCGTTCGAGCAGGTGCTGCCCCTCCTGGAGCAGGCGCGGGCGGTGTTCCGCGACTCGCAGATGGTGGTGGAGCAGGCCCTGTGCGATCTGGTCGACGGGGAGGCCCGGCTGGCCAACGGGGAGGTGGATGGGGCCGAGGCCGCTTTTCTCCGCGCCCGCTCCGTGTTGGTGCCGGCCTATCCTGATCAGGCGTGGCGGGTGGAGGCGGGGCTCGGCGGGTGCGCCCGCGCACGTGGGGCGCTTACCTCAGCCTTGGATCACCTGGTGACCGCGGCCTCCTTCATCGGCCAGACACGGGACCGACTGCCGACGGAAGCCCTGAGCAGCACCTTCTATGCCGAGCGTCAAGACGTCTTCGAGGCGGCGATCGAGCTCGCCGTCGATCTGGGCGCTGACGAGGTGGCACTGGGGCTCGTGGAGACGAGCAAGGCGCGGACACTGCTGGCCCCCCATCAGCTGTTGCACGTTACCGGGCTTCCTGGAGATGAGGGGTACCGGACAGGGCTGGTGGAGCAGGAGGCGGCCCTGCGGCGGGAGATCCAGTCGCGGCGGGCAGCGCTGGCTGCCACCGACCAGCGCGAGGCGGCGCTGCTGGCGGGAGAGCCACTCCGCGGGGGGCAGCCAGCAGCGCTGGACGAGCTGGCGGACGTGAGCCGACGCTATGAAGGGGTTGTGGAGCGACTTCGGCTGCTGGCATCAGGTCGACCGGAGCGCGCCGCGGGGGGTTTCTCTCTGTCTGCCTTCCGGCAGGCAGCGGCCGGTCACCTGCCGGAAGGGTGGGGCTGCCTGGCCTACTTCCTCATGGGAAAGCAGCTTCTCATCTTCTTCCTGGACGCGCACGTGTTGAAGGTTCGCCGCGTTCCTCTGACGCGGGAGGACTGCCAGATCCTGCACGAGTGCGCGAGCGCCGAGCCGGAGCGGCGCGAGCTCGTCTACCGGGGGAGCCTGCGGGGCTTCCCGATTCCCACGAGTCCCGGGATGCGCTATCGCCGGCACCTTGGGCAGCTGCTGCTGCCTCTCGACCTCTTCACCCCACCCCTTGACGTGCTGGTCGTGCTGCCCCACGGTCTGCTCCACGGGCTACCGTTCCATGCGCTGGTGGTGGGGGAGCAGCTGCTGCTGGAAACCGCACCGGTGACGTACGCGCCCACGCTGCAGATGTTGCACCGGTTATGGGCGACGGAGCCGGCCTCCGGCCACCGTGACCCGGCGGCACTCATCTGCGGGCTGGAGCAGTTCGAGGGGGAGGCTCCACTGTTGCCCCACGCACCGGAGGAGGTCCGCGCCGTCGAGGAGGCACTGGTGGGCGATGTCCGTGTGCTCTTTGGGCCGCAGGCAACCGCCGCGCAGCTCCTGGCGTTGAGCCGCGAGGGGTGGCTGGCACAGGTCGACATCCTTCACCTTGCAACTCACGCGCTGACCGACCCGCTCGTCCCGGCGCTGTCGCACGTGTTACTGGCCGATGGCGCTCTGACGTTCTACGACATTCTCGGGCTACGGCTGCGCGCGCGGCTGGTCACGCTATCCGCCTGCCAGGCGGCGACGGCGGCAGCGGGTCCCGGCGACGAGATGATGAGCCTGGCACGGGCCTTCCTCCATGCCGGAGCACAGGCGGTCGTGGCGAGCCTGTGGTCGGTCGAGGACGCAGCGACGGCGGAGCTGATGAGCCACTTCTATCGCGCGTTGCAGCGCGGTAGGCGCGTGCCGCAGGCACTGCGCGAGGCGCAGCTGGCGATGATCCGGGCCGGGCACTGTGCCTACCAGTGGGCACCCTTCGTGGCGCTCGGAGAATGGTAAGAGCCCGGGGGTATCCCCGGGCCCTCGTTGCCCCTCATCGCCGGGCACGGGGCCACGCCGGAGAGGGGAGTGCCGGCCGGTAGACCAGCGCCTAGCCGCGCGTACTGGGGGTAGGCGTCGGCGTGGGAGAATGGGCACAACCACCACCGCAGCCGATGGGATCGGCGTGGGTGACGCTGGGCGGGTGCGGCAGAAGGATTGCCGTCCCTATCAGCACCGCCACCAGCAGCATCTTGATTCGATTTGCCATCGTGATCTCGCTCCTTTCTCTTTGGGATAGAGGAAGGAGGGACCGCACCACGACGTTCTTACAGATCTATCGAGGACTGCTTGTGAGTAT
>DASVVH010000482.1:0-5220 GCA_036386615.1 Ardenticatenaceae bacterium | reverse complement strand
CGGCAGGCGAGAAACAGGCGGTGCGCGCGGGGCTAGCAAGCGGGCAGGTGGACGTGGTGGTTGGCACGCACGCGCTGATTCAGGATGGCATAGAGTTCGCCAACCTGGGGCTGGTCATCGTGGACGAGCAGCACCGCTTCGGCGTGCAGCAGCGCGGCGCGCTGAAGAGCCGCACCCCCAACGGCACGCCGGATGTGCTGGTGATGAGCGCCACGCCCATCCCGCGCTCCCTGGCGCTGACGCTGTACGGCGACCTGGACCTGAGCATCATTGACGAGATGCCTCCGGGGCGGCAGCCCATCGTCACGCGGGCCATCACCCCGGCCCAGCGCGAACGGGCCTACACCTACATCCGGCGGCAGGTTATCGAGGGGCGGCAGGCGTTCGTCATCTGCCCTCTCGTGGAGGAGAGCGATAAGCTGGAGGCGCGGGCCGCTGTCGAGGAGCACCGCTTCCTACAGCAGGAGGTCTTCCCCGACTTCCAGGTCGGGCTGCTACACGGGCGGCTCCGCTCCGAGGAGAAAGAGGCCGAGATGGCCCGCTTCTACCGCAACGAGACGCAGGTTCTCGTCTCGACCTCCGTGGTGGAGGTGGGGATTGACGTTCCGAACGCGTCGGTGATGCTCATCGAGGGCGCGAATCGCTTTGGGCTGGCACAGTTGCACCAGTTTCGGGGGCGCATCGGGCGCGGGCAGTGGCGCTCGCTCTGCCTACTGATGGCCGAGGATGAGGTCTCCTCCGATGGCGAGCAGCGGCTTAACGCGGTGGTCGAAAACGCTGACGGCTTCGCCCTGGCCGAGGAAGACCTGCGGATGCGCGGGCCGGGTGATTTCTTCGGCACGCGGCAGAGCGGCCTGCCCGAACTCAAGATGGCAAAGCTCGGCGACACGCAGACGCTCGTGCGGGCGCGTGACGCGGCCCAGCGCATCCTCGACCTTGACCCCACGCTTGCGCGCCCGGAGCACCAGCTTCTCCGTGAGCAGACCCGCCGCTACTGGGCGGCGCGTGAGGGAGACCTGTCGTGACAGAAGACGACCGACCACCGACGACCGACGACCGCTAACGACAACGGTAGTAGACACAGAGGCAGAGAGCTTCTGCAACTACGTAGAAACAGCCCTGAAGGTTCATTCCTCCAGGGCTGTTTTTGTTGTTTCGGATGGGACTCGAAGGGCTAGAAGACTTCGCTGCTGGACGCGCCGCCGGAGGAGGTGCCTTGAGCCGCATCCCCTACGGCACCCTGGTTGCCGTGTCTGTAACCTTCACTGTTGGTCATCGAACCCGCGTCGTTGGGCGCACCCACCGCGCCCTGATCGCCCTCCACGTATCCCCGGCTGCTCGTCATATCCTGGGCGGAGGAATCGGTGCCGCCCAGGCCGCTGCCGGAGCCGCCCATCGAACCCGTGTCGGCGGTCATCATGTCCTGGTCAATGTTGTTCAGCGCGGCTCCCAGCCCCGTGCCGCTCAACGATCCAGCCTGCGTGCCGCCCATTGAGCCGCCCGCCGTGCCCGCCAGCGAGGTGTTGTCTCCGCCGAAGCGGCCCTCGGTGCTCATGGTGCCCGGCGTGCTGCCGCCCAGCATCCCCTCGTCGCCGCGTATGCTGGAACCTTGAGTGCTGCCCGGCACGTCGGTGTCGAGCACGGGGTCGCCCGCGCCGCCTTCCAGACCTTCCGTGCCCTGCCCCCCGCCACTCATCGAGCCTGTCCCAATTCCTCCCATACCACCTGTCGAGGAGCCAGTGCTTCCGGTGGTCGCGCCGCTGTCGCGCATCGTGCCCATGTCGGGCGTCGGTGTATCGTCCCGGTTCGTATCTGACATCAGCCGCTTCCTCCCCCGGAGCCACTTTGCGTGACGCCGTAGCCTGTCATCGAGCCTTGATTGCCACTGGAGGTGCCCAAACCACCCATATCTTCTTCGTCCATGTTGCGGTCAGTCCCGCCCTGGCTGCCGCCCGTGCCGCTTGGGCTGCCCGTCTGGCCCATGCCGCTGGACGTGCCCTCGCCCATGACAGTAGAACCCATTGCCGTCATCGAGCCTTCGCCCGCGTCGGTGATGCCCATGCCGCCCATCTCGTCGGTATCGGCATCCACTCCCGTTGCGCTGATGCCCGCGCTGGGTTGGCCTCCCCTCGCGCTGGAGGTGTGGGCATCGTCCCCAGACGTAGCACCGGGGATGTTCACATCCATCTCGTCCGAGCCACCGCCAGTTTCGCCCGCCGCTCCCGCACCAATTGTAATGCCACCAGTGTCCGACCCGGCCTGCGCCGAATTCGCGCGCCCACTGGAACCCGCGCTCACATCGCTATCGTTGGTCGCGGTGTAGCCCTGCTCATCGCCATCTTGACTACGGGATTCTCCGCCAGCCCATGTGCCCATGATCATCCTCCCCCCACAGAAATGACGCCAGAGGCATCTCCGGTCTTGTCTGTATCTGTATCATTCATGCCTTCAGCCACAACATCTCCGTTGCCGAAGCCGCTTGAGTCCGCATCTATCGTGGTCTCGCCACCCGCGCCACCAAACGAGCCATCTGGAGCGGTAAGGCCATTAAAAGCACCTGTCGCGCCAGTGGCACCCATACCACCCGAACCCATGTCGCCTAGCCCAGCGTCACTACCCGTTTCCATGCCGCCACCGAGCGCGCCACCTGGATTGGTCAGGCCATTCTGAGCACCTGACGCATCGCTGTTAGTCCCTTCATCGCCTTTGCTTCCGGTCGTCGCGCTAACATCGCTAGTGCTACCACCACCACTTGATCCAATGACTATAGGTTCAGTGAGAGTATTGTCTTCCCCAGCACTGCCAGCGCCCGCGCCCGTCGAGGTGCCGCCACCGCCACCCGTCGCGCCAGTGGCACCCGTGCCACCGCCTGTGCCCTCGTCCATTCCCTGGCCGCCGACCTGGGGGTTGTTGTCAATCGAACCCTCACCGCCGCTATTCATCCCTGACCCTGAACCTCGTTGTTCCATGTCTGACACGTCGTTGCTCCTTTCGTGTGGCAACGGATGGTTTGAATCGGCCAAACGCGGGTCAATGGTGTAGAATCGCTAGCGGCTCCGCTTTCAATGACCCCATCGTCACCGTGCTTGCCCGGCGGCAAAGGCGAAGCATAAAGTATGCCCCTGCCCACCCGATAGAGGTTGCTGAGATGAATGAGTACTCCGATACGGCAGCGCTGCTCATGGGCGCTCAGGGCGACCCGGAAGCGTGGAAGCAAGGCATGGAGGCGATGCAGCGCCGCACCGCGATGGGGCCGCTCCAAATCGAACTGGTGCGGGTTGAGGATGACGAAATCGAGTACCAGATGCCAATCACGGACGCGGCACGGCAGCCGTTTGGGCTGCTGCACGGCGGCATCAACATGCTCCTGGCGGAGACGGCAGCCAGTTCGCACGCCTGCTACGGTGTTGACCTGACGAAGGTGCTGCCCGTTGGCATCGAGATAAACGGCTCACACCTGCGCGCGGCTAGCGACGGCCACGTTCGCGCGGTCGCGCGAGTCATTCGCCGCTCCTCCGCCCTCATCGTGCATGAGGTGGAGATAATTCACGTCGAGAGTGGAAAGCTCCTCTGCACGGCGCGCGTGACGAATTACTACAAAGCGGTGGGGTAGCGTTCTAATTCGTCGGCATTGCGGTTGCGTTGTAAGGATGGTGGTGATAGCATACCGCATTGTTCACGTTAAGACGCCTTGATGCAGGAATGCTCCGATGCCACGAATCATCGCGGGAAGTGTTGGGGGAAGACGGATAGACTCACCGCCGGGCCAGGATTTGCGCCCGATGATGGACAAGGTGCGCGCGGCGCTGTTCGATATGCTCTGGCACGTCAACGCCGTGCGCGGGCGGATGCTGGATCTCTATTCCGGGACGGGAGCTGTGGGCATTGAGGCGTTGAGCCGGGGCGCGGAGTTCGCCGACCTCGTGGAGGCGAACCCGGTCAGCGCCCGCACTATCCAGGGGAACCTCGATAAGGTGGGCTTCACCTCGCGGGGGCGCGTCCACCGCCGCAAGGTGGAAGACATCGTGGCGAAACCCTCTCTTCTGGGCTTTGAAGGGCCTTTCGACCTCATCAGCGTCACCCCTCCCTACGCGGAGGTAGACTATGCCGACCTCGCCCGGCGCGTCGCGGAGAGCAGCCTGATAGGCGAGGGCACCGTCGTCGTCTTCGAGCACCCGCGCGGGGTCGAAATGGCTGACGAGATTGGCCCTCTGGTTCGCCTGCGCGAGCGCCGCTACGGCGGCACCAGAATTTCCATCTACGAGGTTCCTTACGAGAACGCGCGGGACGACTACGAGGAAGATGAAGACGAGGACGAGGACGAGGACTACGAAGATGAGGACGAGGAGAACGACGAGGACGATGAGGATGACGAGGAGCAGGATGGTGCAGACATCAGGTCGTAAGCGGTCGTCCCGCCCAAAGGGCACCCGCGGTCGTCAGTCGTCGAATCCCTGGAGCCAACGGTGACAAAAGCAATCTACCCCGGAATGTTCGATCCCGTTACCTACGGGCAGATTGACATTGCGACGCGCGCCGCGCAGTTGTTTGATGAACTGGTGGTGGCGGTCTATGCGCGGCCAACGAAGAACGAACTGTTCAGCGTCGAGGAACGGATGGGGCTGGTGCGGGAGTCGCTGGAGGAGTACCCCAACATCTCCGTCGCCTCGTATGATGGACTGACCGTAGATTTCGCGCGGGAGGTGGGCGCACAGGCCATCGCGCGGGGGCTACGCGTGGTGAGCGACTTCGAGCACGAGTTCCAGATGGCACTGATGAGCCGCCGCCTCGCCCCAGAGATTGATTTCGTCTGCCTGATGACGTCGGTCGAGCACACCTATCTCAGCAGCAGCATCGTCAAGGAGGTGGCGCTGTTCGGGGGCGACGTGAGCAGCTTCGTGCCTGCCCACGTGGAGGCGGCGTTGAAGGCACGGCTGGCTACGCTTGGGAAGGCAAGTAGCGAGAAGGTGGATCTGGTCTCTATGAAGAACGGATAGGGCAAGAGCTGGGGAATGCACAGGCGTGGGCGAAGCGGGCGTTGGGGAGTAGGCGCTGGTATCGCGGGCACGTTATGTGAACTAAGGCTTACAAAAGCCCTAGCCACCTATCAGTTTGAAAAATAAGGGAGAGGTTGGAGGTGAAGGGGCAGACCGAGGCGTAAACAGTGCTGCCACCAATCCCAACCGAGGCGGAAGTAGCTCTTGTCGCGGCGCTCCTTAC
>DASVVH010000481.1:0-5548 GCA_036386615.1 Ardenticatenaceae bacterium | reverse complement strand
AAAGCGGCACCGCGCGGTGCCGCTTTTTGTTGCACCTTTATTGCCCGCAGTGTGACTATTCACGTCCCCTGCTCGTCATACCTCCCGAAGACGCCCATAGGGAAGAGGTATGAATGGTCCAGGAACGCGCTGCCCCGCTCGACGCCCTGCGCCGCCTCTCGCTGCGCCGCCTCGCCGCCGTCCCGGCGCTGTTGCTGCTGGCGAATGCCTTTGGGTATCTCTACGCCTCACTGGCGCGTTGGGTGCGGGCCTCGGACGCCTCCTCGTTCTCGGCCTTCCTAAAGGAGACTGTCGCAGCATACTGGGTCTACCTTCAGGGGGTCGCGCGGCTGGATTTCGGCACCCTGCCGCACGGGCGCGGCCCGGCAAGCGAGGCGGTGCTCTCGGTGCTGCCGAACAGCCTGGGGCTGCTGGCGCTGGCCTTCCTCATCAGCAGCGTTCTGGGGCTGGTGCTCGGCCTGCAAAGCGCGCGGACGAACCCGCCTTCGGTGAACCCCTGGCTGACGCCCGTCTCGACACTGGGGATGGCGATGCCGAGCTTCTACGTGGGGACGTTGAGCTTTACGCTGCTCATCTTCTTCATTCTGCGAGGGTGGCCGCGTCCGAGTCTGCCCTTTTTCGGCACGGGCTGGGACCGCCACCTCGTGCTGCCGCTGGTGGCGCTCTGCCTGCGGCCCACCGCTCAAATCGCGCTCATCAGCGCGCGGCTGCTGGCGGACGAGCTTCGCAAGCCTTACGTGACGGCGGCGCGGAGCGCGGGGCAGACGTGGTTCCGCATCCGGTGGCGGAGTGCCTTGCGGAACATCGCCGCGCCCGTGACGATTGCCCTGCTGGCCTCGCTGCGGCTGCTCATCGGGGAGTTGCTGGTGGTGGAGTGGGTCTTTCAGTGGCGCGGGGTAGGGCGGCTGCTGGCGGAGGCGTTCATTCCGCCCCGACTGACCACCGAGCAGGCGCGCGCGCTCTTCCTCGATCCCGTGCTGGTGGCCTTTCTGCTGATGGTGGTCACGCTTCTGTTCCTGCTGACGGACCTCGCGGGGCGGCTGCTGATACCGCGTCTGGACCCGCGCCTTCGCGCGGCGGAAGGCTAATTCGATGGTTGCGCTGCGCCGCGTGAACTGGCCGCTGTGGATGGGGCTGCTGGTAATTGGTGCCGTGCTGGTGCTGGCGGTCATCGGCCCCTCGATTGCGCCGATGAACCCGCAGGTGCCGAACTTCTTCACCCGCGCGGGGCGGGAGTGGTACAAGCCGCCCTTCCCACCGCTGACGGTGCCCGGCTACCCGCTCGGCTCCGACTCGCTAGGGCGCGACGTGTTGAGCCGCCTGCTCTGGGCAATTCGCCCGACGGTGCAGGTGCTGGGGCTTATCGCGCTGGCGCGCCTGACGGTGGGCGCGGCTGTCGGGCTGGCGGCGGGCTGGTCGAAGGGGGAGGCGGGACGAACGCTCGACTCGCTCATCTCGGCGGCGCTGGCCGCGCCCGTGCTGGTCGTGGCGCTCCTCATGGTGGCGGCGCTGGAAGAGAAGCTGGGCACTCGCGCCTTCATCCTGGGTCTATGCCTGACGGGGTGGGCGGAGGTAGCCCGTGCCGTGCGCGAGCAGACGCGGCTCATCAAGGGGCAGAGCTACATCGAGGCGGCGCACGCGCTGGGAGCGTCGGGGCTGTTCGTGGTCATCCAGCACGTTCTCCGGCAGATTTTGCCGCTGCTCTGGGTGCTAGGAGCGTTTGAGGTGAGCAGCACGCTTCTGACGCTGGGAACTCTCGGTTTTCTGGGCTACTACATCGGCGGCGACGCCTGGATTGATATTGACGATGTGACCTCGGCCCGCGTCAGCGCGATGCCGGAGTTGGGCCAGATGCTGGCGGGCGACAGCACGGAGTTCTTCTTCGGACCCTGGAAGATGTTCGCGGCGGGTACGGTCGTGGTGCTGATTATTCTAGGCTTTAATCTGCTTGGCAGTGGCCTTCAGCGGGCGATGGAGCAGCACCGTTTCTCGTACAGCCCGTTCCTGTCGCTGCTCTACCGCGCTAGCGACGCGGTGCGCTGGGTGGTGCAGCCCGTTCAGGCGGGGCTTCGCCGCCTGCCGCAGCCCCCACCGCGCGTGCGGCGCGTCCTTCCGGTGCTGCTGATTGTCGTCGGGATAGCGGGCGTGACGGGCTGGCGCGAGTACCAGTCGCGGCGGGCCGTAGTCGAACGGCCCACCCTCGTCGCCTCCGTGCTGGAAGAGGGTGGCGAACTGCCTGTGCCGGGCGGTCACCTGTGGGCATCCGCCGCGCGCGACCCCTATGGAACTCGATGGAGCGGCTTACAGGGTCCGGGTAGTGGCAGGGTGGCGTGGCGGTTCGAGGTGGAAGCAGGATTCGCGGGCGGCCCCGCCGTCGCGGCGGACGGGACGCTCTACGTGGGTGGGAACGATGCACGGCTGTACGCGATGAGCGCGGATGGCGAGGAGCGGTGGCAGGCGGAACTGGCGGCGCTTCCGGTTGGCGCGCCCGCGCTGGCCGCTGACGGAACCCTCTACGTGGCGGACGTGGCAGGGGCGCTCTCCGCCTTCAGCCCGGAGGGAGAGTCTCTGTGGCAAGTGGAAGGCGCGGATTCTACGGTGGCAACGCCCATCGTCGCGGCGGTCGGCACCATCTTCTACGCGACGGAACGCCACGTTCGCGCCATCGGCCCTGACGGCACGCTGCGCTGGGAGAGCGAGTGGCTGCCCGGTGCAGCGCCGGAGGCCGCCCTGATGCTCGACCCGTTGGGCACCTGGCTCTTCGCGGGCAAGTCGGTTTTGCAGGCGAGCGACGGCCAAACTGCGCCCAATCTCAACCTCCAGGCGGAGCGTTTTCTGGTGGGGGCGGATGGCGCGCTTTACTTTCAACCGAGAGCCAAGGCATTGGTTCGCTGGGAGATGAACGAGAATGGCTACCCGGCAGTGCTGGAGCGCGTCGCGTGGCGGGACAACAGCGGCGGCACGGCCCTGCCTCCCGCTATCGGCGTCGCGCCGGACGGGCACCTCTGGTACCAGGCGAACCTCGAATCACAGTTTCGCCTCGCGTGGCTCACGCCCACCGGCAGGGCGTCGGGTCTATACTCCACCATGCTCAGGAATGCGCGCCTCGTCGGGCTGGACCGCTTCGGGACGGCCTTCACCTGCGGGCAGAGGGGGAACTTGAGCCTGATATGCGTCGCGGTGCCCGCCAACGGCACGCGGGAAGCGTGGCACCTGGACCTACCATCGAGCGGGCGGGTGGTGGGCGGCGCGCTCGCGCCCTCAAGGCTCTACGTGGCAACAGAGGGCGGCGTTCTGTACGCCATAGAGGGCCAAGGGCGAGGAGGTTAGTCGTAGCAACATAGTGAAGTAAAAGGGCACTTCATCCTTTACCTACCGTCCTCTTCCACGGGGAAATTCACGATGAAGCGCCCCTTGGTCAAATTGGTCAAGTACCCACTTGTTCATTTCAGAACCACACTTGTCCATTCACCTCCGTTCTGCTTCTCGAGCATGGCTGCGGCTATTCGTCCAACATCTTCTGGAGAAACATAGATATCCGGCGTGGGACATATTTTCACATACCATGCCCCTTCTAGAGGCTGGAGCCTTTGAGGGGTCGTAAACACAACAGCGGTGTTATAGTACTCCGTATCATCATGTTGTACGCTCCAGGCTATTCCAAAACATTCCAAAGGGTGATAAAAGTTGTCAGCCTTAGGACCTGCTTCGTCTTCTCTCCACCAACTTGGGCGTACAATCTCCGTTCCCGGCGCGGCTTCTATCCGCGCTATTATATCATTGACATTGACATGAATTCTGGTGTCTAGGGCAGGTGTCGCTTGGACCACACGCTGCTCAAAATAGATACCGCCACTGAAGCCTAAAATAAAGGCGACAATAACTCCTGCTATACCGAGCCACAGACGATTGCGTCCTGCATAATAAAAGCCGACAAAGCCTAGTACAAGGGTGACAATTACTCCCAAACTCTGCCATATGGGATCGCGCAAGATGTCCATCTATATCTCCAGTCTTCCACTGTGTTAAATCAAAAGTGCTATGGTACGCTCACTATATTTCATGATACCAGTGGTATTTAGAAGATGTCAACCCCTACCGTTTGTCAGTAATAGACCATAATCATCTGCTCTTTTACCCTTCGTCTGTTCTTGGTGTAGTCCTCTGCCTGAGGCACCTGTAGTCGTTGATCGTCTGGAGCCATCGTCTGCATACGCCTAAAAGAAAGGAACGGCCAAAGGTTGGCCGTTCCTTTTCACTTTGCCATTGGATAGACACTCTATTGGCCGTCGCCCACCAGTTGCCGCTCGCCAGTTGATTCTATGGGCCTGCCCGTTTCGCGGTCAAAGCGTTGGTCCGTCGGCGGCGTTGCCCTCGTGGGAGTGCTGGGCATCTTCGGGGCCTGCGTGTCCATGAACGCCTTGAGGAAGTCTATTGGCACGGGGAAGATGATGGTCGAGTTCTGCTCGACGGAAATCTCGGTCAGTGTCTGGAGGTAGCGCAGTTGTAGCGCGTTCGGCGCGGTGTTCATCACGTTGGCGGCGTGGGCAAGCTGCGTCGCGGCCTGATACTCGCCCTCGGCGTGAATCATCTTGGCGCGCTTCTCGCGCTCGGCCTCGGCCTGTCGGGCCATCGCGCGCTTCATCACCTCCGGCAACTCCACGTCCTTGACCTCTACCAGCGAGACCTTGATGCCCCAGGGTTCCGTCGCGTCGTCAATGATGGCCTGGAGCCGGGTGTTGATGTCGTCGCGCTCGGAGAGGAGTTGGTCCAGTTCCACCTGCCCAATGACGTTTCGCAGCGTCGTCTGGGCAATCTGCGAGGTGGCGACGAGGTAGTTGGCGATGTTAACCACCGCCGCGACGGGGTCTATCACGCGGAAGTAGACGACCGCGTTGATGCGGAGCGTCACGTTGTCGCGGGTGATGGACTCCTGTGAGGGCACATCCAGCGTGACCGTTCGGAGGTCCACCTTGTGCATCCGCTCGACGAAGGGCAGGAGGATGAAAAGGCCCGGTCCCCTCGCGCCAACGGCTCGGCCCAGGCGAAAGATGACGCCGCGCTCGTACTCCTGCACGATGCGGATGGAGCCTCGCACGAAGGTGAGCAGCGCAACGCCAGCTACGACGATAAGAGGCAGCAAAACGTCCATGTTTGATTCTCCTTCCAGGCTAAATGGCCGGACGGCTCCGGCTCGTGGAACTATACGCGCACTCACGGTGCAGAGTTGTCGCGCCTCCGAGAATCTATCCTCCCGTGCGGCGACCTGAAGAGAGACCTTCCTTGCGCCGCCCCTTCAGCCAGTCCAGGGTGCCCTCGTTGAACTTGTCAGCCTGCTCATCGTGGGGGAGCAAGTTGGCATCATAGGCGACGCTGACGGCTCTGGGGTTCAGCCGCAGGAACTCCGGCCCTTTCTGCACGGGCACCTGTTTGGCCTTGTAGCCCCAGACGAGCAGGATGGGGTTCTTCAACTGCTTCCAGTCCTCGCTGATGTCGCGGTTCAGAAAACCACTCACGAAGGCCCCCGGCGCATAGCGGGCGTTGGGCT
>DASVVH010000480.1:0-9124 GCA_036386615.1 Ardenticatenaceae bacterium | reverse complement strand
CCCGGCGAGAGCCTCATCGTCGTGGCGGGTGCCGATGCCAACCAGGGGACGGTCCTCCGCTACCCGCAGGTAGGCAAGGACGACGTTTCGCGGGGGTGGATGGTCGCCCGCGCGCTCGACCTGCTGCGCCGCGAACTGCTCAAAGCGAATAGTTGATGCGTGGCCTGCTCCTGCTGCTGGTGGCGCTGCTGCTTGCCCTCACGTCCTTAACGAAGGCTCAGGCACAGGGCCAACCTAGCCAAATCGAGAGCCTGACCGTCTCGCTGCTGCCGCAGTACGACGACCCGCGCCTGCTCGTCATTTACAACGCCACGCTGGACGCGCCGGGCGAGGTGCTGCTGGGCGCGCCGAGCGGCGTAGAACTGCACGCGGCGGCCTACCGGGACGAGGCGGGCACGCTTCGGGACGCCGAGGCGGGGTTCCGGGCGGAGAGCGATGGCCGCTTCATCCGCGTGGACGCGCCAACGCGCGAGGTGCAGGTTGAACTCTACTACGATGTGATTCCCCGCCAGCCGCAGCGCTCCGTCACCTTCACCCTGCCGCGCCAGCGCTACGATGTGGAGAACCTGACGTGGACCGCTACCTTCCCCACCAGCAGCAGCGATGCCGGGGCGGAGCCGCCGATGACTCCCCTTGGCCTCAACCACTTCGGCATGCTCGAATGGCAGCGCGAGGCGGGGCCGCTCCCGGCGGGCGAGACCGCCGCGCAGACCATCTCGTGGCTGCGCGAGAGCGACGCGCCCTCCTTTGAAGTGCCGGGGGCCGAGGCCGCGCCTGCCCCCGAACCGCCGAGCCGTTCCTGGCTTCCTTACACAGGCGCGTTCCTCGCTTTCCTCGTCGGCGTCCTTCTCGTCGCAAACGGTATTCACAGGCAGCGCCGCGCTGCTTGAGGGTTGTATCGGTGGAGTGGGTATAGTATGCTCCTGCTGACGAACCGTTCTGCTATAGGTCAGAGAGGTATCTATGAAGTTCCAACGCATTACCGTCAATGTCAATCAGATGGGCGGCGTTCCCTGTATTCGGGGGTTGCGTATTCCAGTAGCCACAGTTGTCGGTATGGTGGCAGATGGAATGGCCCGCGACGAAATCCTCACCGCATATCCTGACCTGGAGCCGGAGGATATTCGTGAGGCTCTTTTGTATGCGGCAGAAGCAGTACGTGAGCGGGAACTTCCGTTGGTCGTTGTGTCGTCGTGAAGTTCTTGATAGATAATGCCCTATCACCTCGTGTAGCCGCACTCTTACAAGAGGCGGAGCATGATGCCGTTCATGTCCGTGGCTATTCCTTACAGGCGGCGGATGATGAATTAATCTTCCAGCGTGCTGCTGCCGAGGACCGCGTCCTGATTTCAGCCGACACGGATTTCGGCACGATTCTGGCGCTCCGACGCGAAACGCGGCCTTCCATTATCCTCTTTCGACGTTCCTCGCAACGTAAGCCAGAAGAGCAGGTAGTTCTGCTACTTGGTAATCTACCTCAAATTCATGATGCTCTCGAACGTGGTAGCATCGTGGTGCTGGACGAACAAAGAGTTCGGATTCGTGCTCTACCTATCCTTGACACTTAAATCTATAGTTGCTACGGATACATGCAACAAGAAGGTTGGTTCAGGCCAACCTTAAACGCTTTCAGGTTGGCTTTACTTCACATAAAGTGGCTTGACGCCTGCGCCCGCTCTTGTAATCCCCGCTCTGTTCCTTCTGCATTATCACTTTGATACACTCCGCCTCTCGCCTGGGGCTGTGTCAAAGTCGCGCCGCATGTGATGTACCTGTCAACTACAAAGCAGCTACTTAGCACTATACTGGCCCGCTTTTGCTCGCCAGTACTGGCTAATGCTGGCCGATACTGGCTGCTGTCCCCTCCGGCCCCTTTTCTCGCTCTCTCTCCCCCTTCCCCTATCCGGCTTTGACTCACTCCTGCCCCCTACCCCGAAACTTGAGTAAAACCCTCCCCTGCACTACAATCGCTAACTCACTACAGCCGCTTTCTCCCCATCCTTTGGAATTCCCATCCCATCAGCCGCGCCTCCCTGACGTGACATCCTAGATTGCAGGATAACCCGATGAGCGTCCCACGAACCTCCGACGAAATCAGACAGGCTTTTCTCGACTTCTTCAACGAGATGGGCCA
Organism: Ardenticatenaceae bacterium; assembly: GCA_036386615.1. Taxonomy (GTDB): domain Bacteria; phylum Chloroflexota; class Anaerolineae; order Ardenticatenales; family Ardenticatenaceae; genus DASVVH01. The sequence continues at coordinate 6,990 of DASVVH010000480.1, read as the reverse complement.
CGAAGTGGTGCCCAGCAGTTCCCTCGTCCCGGCGGGCAACACCACCCTGCTCTTCACCAACGCGGGGATGAACCAGTTCACCGACGCCCTGCTCGGCCTGGAGAAGCGCCCGAACCCTCGCGCCACCTCCGCCCAGAAAGTGATGCGCGTCTCCGGCAAGCATAACGACCTGGAGAACGTCGGCCCCTCGAACCGCCATCAGACCTTCTTCGAGATGCTGGGCAACTTCTCCTTCGGCAATTACTTCAAGAAGGAGGCTATCGAGTACGCCTGGATGTTCGTCACGGAGGTGCTGAAGCTCGAAAAGGAGCGGCTGTGGGTGACGGTCTACACCGACGACGACGAGGCCGCCGGGTACTGGGCGAAGCACGTCGCGCCCGAACGGGTTCTGCGTTTCGGCGCGGCGGAAAACTTCTGGACGATGGGCGAGACCGGCCCCTGCGGCCCCAACTCCGAGATTTTCTACTACACTGGCCCGATTGACCCCTTCACCCAGCCGGAGCGGGCGCTGGAAGATGGGCCGCAGGGCGTCAATGTTTCGGACGACTACAACGAAATCTGGAACCTCGTCTTCATGCAGTATGACCGCGCGGCGGACGGCACGCTGACGCCCCTCCCCTTCCAGAGCATTGACACGGGCATGGGGCTGGAGCGCGTCTCGCGGGCGGTGCAGGGCGTCAATTCCAACTACGACACCGACCTCTTCGTGCCCATCCTCAACCGCATTCAGGAGCTTCTAGGCGACACCGACGAGCAGCGCGCGGAGAAGTGGATTGGCTACCGCGTCATCGCGGACCACGCCCGCTCTGCCACCTTCCTCATCGGTGACGGCGTGGTGCCCGGCAACGAGGGCCGCTCCTACGTCCTACGGCTCATCCTGCGCCGCGCCCTCCGCTACGGCAAGATGATTGGCTTCACCGGGCCATTCATTGCGGAGGTGGCGCGCGCGGTCATCGAGAAGATGGGCCACCATTACACCGAGCTACGCGAGCAGGAGTCCTTCATCCTCGAAGCATTGAAGCGCGAGGAAGCGAGCTTCCAGCGCACGCTGGATCGCGGCATCGCGCTTCTCGACGATTTGATGAATGAACTGCGCGGGCGGGGCGAGAGCGTCGTCCCCGGCGAGCAGGTTTTCCGCCTCTACGACACCTTTGGCTTCCCCTACGATCTGACGCGGGACATCGCCGAGGAGAACGGCTTCACGATTGACCGCGACGGCTTCGACCAGGCGATGGCCGCGCAGCGTGCCCGCGCCCGCGCCTCCGGCACCTTCAACGTGGACGCCTGGGCCGAGCACTACCGCCGCCTCGCCGACGACCTGCCGCAGACGGCGTTCCTGGGCTACGACTACGCCGCGCTGGAGCAGGTGCCCGTGCAGGTCGTCGCCATCGTGGACCCGGAGAGCGGCCAAATGCTAAATGAGGCGGCGACGGGCAGCGAGGTCGAACTACTGCTAGACCGCAGCCCTTTCTACGCCGAGGGCGGCGGGCAGGTGGGCGACACGGGCGTCATTGAAACCGAGTATGGCCGCGCGCTCGTGCAGGAGGTGCAGAAGCCGGTGCCCGGCGTCTGGGCGCACCGCGTTACGGTGGTGAGCGGCACCATCCGGCGCGGCGAGATGGCGCGGGCGACGGTGGACGCCGAGCGGCGCTGGGACATCATGCGGAACCACACCGCCACGCACCTGCTGCACCGCGCGCTCCGCGATACGCTGGGCGAGCACGCGCAGCAGCGCGGCTCTCTTGTGGCTCCCGACTACCTGCGCTTCGACTTCAACCACCTCCAGAAAGTCTCGGACGAGGAGTTGGAGACCATCGAGCGCACCGTCAACCGCTACATCCGCGAGGATCTGGAGGTCATGGCGGAGGAGATGGCAATCAGCGCGGCGCAGGAGCGCGGCGCGACGATGCTCTTCGGGGAGAAATACGGTGACACGGTGCGCGTCGTTTCACTTTGCGGGGCGGGCATTGGCACTGGCCCCTCCCGCTACTCGCAGGAACTGTGCGGCGGAACGCACCTGCTGCGAACGGGCCAGATTGGCTCGCTGCTCATCGCGGGCGAGCAGTCGGTCAGCCAGGGCGTGCGGCGCATCACGGCCATTACCGGGCGCGCGGCGGAAGAGGCCGTTCGCCAGCAGCGGCAGGCGCTTCGCTCGCTCGCGCGCAGGGTCGGCGCACAGCCCGACCAGCTAGAAACGCGCATCGAGCAGCTTCAGCAGGAGTTGGCCGAGCGGGACCGCCAGCTTCAGGCCATCCAGAGCGACCTCTCCTGGCGGCAACTCGACACACTCCTGAGTCAGGTGCAGGAGGTGGACGGTGTGAAGGTGCTCGCCGCGCAGGTGGAGGCGACCAGCGCCGAGAACCTGCGCGAGATGAGCGACTGGCTGCGGGACAGGCTGGGCAACGCCATCGTCGTGCTCGGCGCGGCGGTGGACGAAAAACCGCTCTTGGTCGCCGCCGCAACGGAGGATGCAGTGAAGCGCGGCGGCCACGCCGGGAACCTCGTGCGCGAGGTGGCGCGTGTCGTCGGCGGCGGCGGCGGCGGGCGGCCCAACCTCGCGCAGGCGGGCGGGCGCGACGTGGACAAGCTGCCGGAGGCGCTGGCGAAGGTGGGCGACCTTGTGCGGGAGCAGTTGAACTAGATGCACTTTCGGAGGCGACGGCCCCGCCGCCGCGCGGCGGTACGTAACCTTCACCCGGCGCGGGCGATACTCGACTTTGGGGCGAGTGGGGCGCGCGCCGTCCTGGCGCGCGTCTCGTCCGAAGGAGCCGAGATTCTGGGCGCGGCGGAGGTGACGGGCCGCACGGGCATCGCCCGCCCCGGCCAGGCGATGCGCCACGAGCAGATTGCCACGCTAGCTGACCGTGCCCTGAGCGCCGCCGAGTGGGACACCGCGCGCGAGGGCGAGTTGCCCTCCATCGCCGACGACGCGGTGGTTGGCCTCACGGGGCCACTACTGGAAGCGGAAAGCGAGGTCTGGCACAGGCGGAGGGACAACCCCATCGCGCCCGTCTACAAGGATGAGATTCTGCACGCCCTTGAAGCGGCGCAGCGCCGCAACCTCGCCCGCCTCAGTGAACAGGTTGCCGCCTCTCGCATTCGCCGCAGCCTCGTCGCCAGCCAACTCATCGGGGCGTTGAGCCTCCGTGAGGATACACGACAGGCGGAGCGGCTGCCCAACATCATGCGCGGCGTGCCGGGCCAGTCGGGTGACTACCTCTCCATCGCCATCTGCAACCTGACGTGGCCCTCCAAGGGATTGGAGATTCTGACGCGTGTCATTGAGGATTTGGAACTGAACCTCCTCGGCGTGACACCGATGGCGCAGGCCATCGCCGCCGCCATTCCGGTGCCGGACGCCATCCTGATTGACATCGGCCAGGAGCACACCGAAATCTCGCTGGCCGAGGGCGGCGCGTTGAGCAATTTGGCAAGCATCACGATGGGCGGTCACGCTTTCACGCACGCGCTCACCCGCTACCTCCACCTTTCCGAGAAGCACGCCGAGTTGGTGAAACAGCAGCACACGCGCGGCCAGGGCATCCCCGAAGGCAGCCCCGTACCGCGCATCCTCGCCCGCACCGCGCAAAGCTGGCACCGCGCAGTCGAGCAGACCCTGCTGCAACTCGCGGGGGACGCGCCCCTGCCCTCGCACATCTACCTCTTCGGCGGCGGCGCGCCCCTGCCGGAAATTATGGAGCAGTTACGCGCCCAGCCCTGGATGCAGCGCCTCCCCTTCGACCGCCACCCCAAAGTCGAGAGGCTGCTGCCGCAACACCTGCGCGGCCTGCACGACCCGCGCGGCCTGCTGGTCGCCTCCTCGCAGGTCGGCCTCGCGGCGCTCGCCGTCTGGGCCAGCCACGATCCTCACCCTTTGCAGCGCCGTCTCGCCCGCCTCTCCTCCGACCTCGCGCCCCAATTCGGCCTGGCAAGTGGATGACGATGGACGAGCACCAACCGCAAGAGGCACCAATCGCTGAGTCGGAACAGATAATCCACCTGACGGGCGAGGAAGAGATTCACGCCATCCGCACCATGCTGCGCTACGCGGAAGCCCCGCGCGTGCTCTTCGTGGTGCCGAAGAAACACCGGGCCTTCGGCAGCCTCGCGCGCTTGCAGATGCTGCTCCGTCAGGCCCACGCGGAGGGCGTGCAGATGGCCCTCGTCACCACCGACAACGCCATCCGCGACCTCGCGGACCAGATGGGCCTCTCCTCCTTCCGCACGGTGCAGGCGGGGCAGCGCGCCCGCCGTTGGCGCGACGGGTACGAGGATGCCCCCATCATCGCGCCCGGACCTGTGGGGCGTAACGGCGCGGCTTCGCTGGCGCTGAGCCGGGACCGCACCCTTCTTCTGGACCGCCGCAGGTATGGCCGCAGAGGCACCAGTTGGGCCGAGAGTTTGATGTTCGCGGGGCTGCTCTTCGCCATGATGATAGTGCTTTCCGGCGTGCTCGTGCTCCTGGTGCCCAGCGCGCGCATCACGCTCATCCCGCGTCAGGAGCCAATCGAGCTTTCCCTCCCCGTCACGATTGACCCAACTGTAGAGGGCATAGACTACGACGGCCTCGTCATTCCGGGCGAGACCGTGACCACGCCAGTGCAGGGCACGATGGAGACCGGAACCAGTGGCCGCCGCGACGTGCCGACGACGCCCGCGCGGGGCACCATTCTCTTCGCCAACGTCACGGGACAGCCCGTCTCCATCCCCGCCGGAACGATTGTGAGCACCACGAGCGGCACGCCCATCCGCTTCCGCACGACGGAAAGCGTCTCCCTGCCCGCCGAGTTGAATGCCCGCGCCTCCGCGCCTATTGAGGCGATGAACCCCGGCCCGTCGGGCAACGTTGGCCCCTTGCAGATTAACTTCGTGGAGGGGGCTGCCGCCGCCGACGTGCGCGTGCTGAACGAGCGGGAGACGGAGGGCGGCGGCGTGGAGCAGCGACCCGTCGTGACCGCTGCGGACCAGGAGCAGCTACGGGAGCAACTGCGCCAGCGCCTCATCCAGCAGGGGCGCGCCGCCCTGGAAAGTTCGCTGGCGGCGGACCAGTTCCTCGTGCCGAACAGCGTCACCCTGGAACAGACGGCGCTGACCTACACGGGCAACGTGGACGCCCAGTTGGAGGTGCTGGGGCTGGATTTTCGGGGTCGCGTCTCCGGCGTCGTCGCCTCCCGCGAGGATGTGACGCGCATCGCCCAGCGCCGTCTGAGAGAGGCGGTGCCGGAGGGCTATCGTCTGCTGGAAGAAGGCTCAAATGTGGCGACGGAGGAAGCGCCGCCTACGGAAGAGGGATTGCCTATTGTCGCCGTCCGTGCCAACGCCGTCGCGGGCGCGGAGCTACCGCCCGCCGAGATTCGCAACCTCGTGCGCGGGCAACCACTAAACAGAGCGCAGGACGCCTTAGTGCAGAACCTTCCGTTGGCTGCGGACCCCGCCATCGAGGTCACGCCGGACTGGTGGAACCGTATGCCCTATCTGCCCCTCCGCATCTTCATTCGCGTGGGCGTCCTCGGCACGGGCCAGCAGCCTTGACAGTGATGACAGCCTACTGCAAAGAGTCCGTCCTGTCGCTCGACGGTTGCTCTTCATCAACTTTCAGCTTGCGGACGCGCGTTTCCATAGCGTCATCGCATCGCGCGCAGTAGGTAAATTCCGCCCACCCCTCCGCCGTCTCGACCACCTGCGTCAATTCGCCGCCACAATGCGGGCAGCTTCCTGTATGGTCATGGACGTGCTCTGCATCCATCCTTCGCACCTCGGTAAGTTGGCATCAATCATCACTGGAGTACCCGCCATAGCAAAAACCCTGCCCCCTGTTCGTCTCCAATGGTCGCCAGTGGGGATAATTGATTTGACGCCCCGGCATTAGCAGCCCTATGATGGCCCCACGAAACAAAGCACATCGCTATCAGGAGGCCGGGTGGGTACTGAGAACGTGAGGCAGGAATGGGGCTGGCTTCGCGCATTGCGGCACGAGCAGCGGGCAGAACGTGCCCTCGTGCGCCAGCTTGCCAATCAGGAGCGGAAGGCTCACACCATCGCGGGGCGTGAGGATGATGTGATGACGCGGCGGCGGCAGCACGCCCGCCGCGTCCGCGCGGTGCTGGAATCCCTCTACCCCATTCCTCAGGAGGCGCGTATCCTGGAAGTGGGGAGCGGGGCACACGGCCTCATCTTTTTCTGGGATGCTCCACGTGCCGTCGGCGTGGACCCATTGGCCCTTCAGTACGCGGCGCTCTTCCCCGCCTGGCAGGACCGCGCCGCGACGGCGACTGCCTTCGGCGAGGTGCTGCCCTTCCCCGATGGCGTTTTTGACGTGGTGCTGACCGACAACGTGGTGGACCACGCCGACCGCCCCGAAACCATCATGGCGGAGATTGCCCGCGTACTGAAGCCGCAGGGCGGCCTCTATTTCTCGGTAAACGTCCACCACCCTGCCTATGCCCTCACGTCCGTGCTGCACGGCTGGTGGAACGCCCTCGGCCTGCCCCTGGAGATTACGCCCTTCGCCGACCACACCTTCCACCTCACGCTTGACCGCGCCCGCCAGCTATTCGCGGGGCTTCCCCTGCGTGTTCTCTATGAACGTGCCTTTCTGGAGCAGGCCAAAGAGCATGCGCGCCACGCATCCCCCCGCAGCCCCGGAGATTTGCTCAAGCGCATCCTCTGGAAGAACGCCCTCTTCGAGGTCGTCGCCGTCCGCGAGGACGCATAGCCTTCGGTTCAATAGTGCAATTAGTGTATTGCCTACAGTTATAGCGTCCGCCTACGCGGACGCCCGGCTATAAGCCTCTAGCAGCGACTTTAGTCGCGCCCTGCCTTGCACTACTGCTACCGTTCAGCATGGCCTTCAATGCTCAAAAAGGAGGGTGAGTAGACCGCTACTCACCCTCCTTTTTCTGCGGCGCGGATTATACCAATCGAACACAGAGGTGTCACAAAATGGGTGGTAAGCGGGTACATGAACTCCCCGCAGGGGAGTGGCGAAAC
>DASVVH010000479.1:0-5974 GCA_036386615.1 Ardenticatenaceae bacterium | reverse complement strand
TGAACAGCAAGATCAGCCCTTTTCGTCTCGAACTTCGTCTCGAGCACGCTCCAAGAGTTCGTAGAACTTTGGGTCGAATAGTTCGTCGAGTTCCTTCTCAAGCCGTGCGATAACGTACCATATCACGAACTGTTCAGCCTTGTCGGCAAACTGGAAACGATTCTGCTCATTCGTTACGTACAAGAACTCGAACAATACCAGAGCCTCGGCTCTCGTAAGCTCAATTCGGACTGTGCCGTTGCTAGGCATGTTTCCTCTCAGTAAATGTTCAACGTACCTCAACCCGTCCCAGCATCAAGGCACCATCCAACGACTGGTCGGCCTGTGTGGGTAGTCGCTGAAGCGTCTCGGCATCGTACCAACCTAGCAGCACCTCGTAGGAGCCAGACGGCAGCGCTTCCGGCAGCGTCAGGTTGTAGGAAAGCTCGACGACCTCGCCAGCGCTCCATAACGTAGTGGGGTAGGTTGGCGCGAAGTCAGTTTGCGCCACTAGAGTGCCGTCAGGGGCGATGAGATGGAGGAAGGTGGTGAGCGGCCTCGGAACCGCCTTCTCGACTCGCCAGTGGGCGCGGAGGGCCAGTGTCTCGCCCGCCGCAATTTCTGTGGGAAGTACGTCCAGTCCCATGAGACTCAAGGTTTCCTCCTCACCAAAGGCGAGGTCACGCTGCGAGGGAAGTGTGCTCTCCGGCGGCGGTGGACTGACCTTGAAGCCGCTGAGAGTGGCACTGCCACGCGGCGCTCCCGTTTTGCTCTCGTAGAGGCTCACCAGCACCGTGTACGCTCCGCTGGGCAGTGTTTCCGTCAGGGACAGCGCGTGCTCGTCGCGCACCAGCGCCCCAGCAGGCCACGCGCCGCCGAGCATCCCCCCACGCAACGAGAAGTCATTCTGCGCCATCCGCGTTCCATCCGGCGCGAATAACTGCACAGATGCCGTTAATGGCGTGGCATCGCGCGCCTCGCTTCGCCACAACAGGTGAATTTCCATCTCTTCTCCTGCCCTCAACGCCACCGGAGCCGCTATCCGCCCGGTCGTGCCCACCACCATCCAATTGACGAGCGAGACACCACCCCCGAAGTCCAGAACCTCCCCTGCCGCCGGGAAGGGGAGTGGCGGGCGGTGCAGCCAGCGCCCTGCGCGCTCACCGAGGGCGTAGCCCCGCTCGCTCGCGTCCAGCATGGCGCGGCTCCAGCGGTCGCGGGCCAAGGGGTCAGCTACCGCGTCGAAGCGCTGGATGAGCAAGGGCGCATCTCCCGATTCCAACGCTTCCACGAGCGGCGCGGAATCCCATAACCCCTCCCGCTCCAACTGCGTGTAGACGAAGGAATGGAGCAGCACGGCACGGCCCATTTCGGCCAGCACGCCCATCTGCTCGCTCCACACCGTTGCATCTGGCGGAAGGCTCTCAAGAGTCTCATGCAGAGCGACGTTTTCCGCGCGAAGCTCTTGCAGCCACGCCAACTCTGCCGCAGGCGTGCGCCGCTCGAAGCCGGGCACGAAGAGCGTCAGTTGCAGCAGCACCAGCGCGGGCGCGGCGAGCCTCCGCCATCCATCCACGCGCGACCATTCCCCCAGTGCCTGCCCCGCCAGAACGCAGGCCACCCATAGAGGTTCAAGAAAGTAATTCTCTGTCGCCCCTGCCTTGCCCGCGCTGACCGTCACCAGCAGGCTCAGGAGGCCGCAGAGGGCTAGTAACGACGAGGGCGCGCGCGCCACCTGCCACACCAGAAGCACCAACAGCACGGGAGCCGTCACCCAGAAGGAACGTTCCAGCGTCCAGAGCGCATGCCAGGAAAAGGGGTTCGCGTTCGCCGCGATGAGGTTGTCCACGAGCGCGCCGCCCGTCGCCGCCCAGAGTAGCCCGCCGATGGCCGCTCCCGCCACGCCCCCCGTGAGCACAAACCGGGGCAGCCACTCGCGCCGCGCGATGAATAAGTAAACCAGCGCGGCAAGCGGTGCCGCGAAGAAGCTCTGCTTCGTCCAGAAGGAGAGGACGAAGCAGAGCGCCGCCAGCGCGACCAATCCTGCCTGTTCCCGCGCAATGGCGCGTTGCGCGAGCACGATGCCCAGCGCGCTCCACAGCAGGGCAAGGAGGTCGGGACGATAGAAGGTGCCCCACCGGAAAACGTAGGGGCTGGCAAGCCACAGCCCCGCAGCCAACCACACGCCCGCCCCCCCTTTCTCGTTTCGTGTAGACAATGCAGCTACAGCTAGAAAGGCGAGAGCTACCGCACTCCCAAAGGAGAGAAACCGCCCGCCGAACCAGGGAGCGTCGGGGAGCAGGCGCAGAAAGAGCGCTGCGCCTGCCATGTAGCCCGGGGAGTAGACAGAGAAGTTCCAGGGAAAGGAGGCGATTGGCTTATAGGGCAGCGTGCCGTTCGCCATCTGGCGCGCCCAGTCCAGCACCGGCCCCTCGCCGTATTCGACCTGATGGGGAAAGAGGAGCACGTTCCAGGCGCGGAACGCGAAGAAGAGAAGAAACAAAAGGAGCGCCGCGTATGCTACGCCCCACAGAAGCCGGACGACGAGTCTCGAAGCCATGCACGGAGTATAACGCAAAGGGGCGCGGCCTCGGAATTGCCGCGCCCCTTTTGCTTTGTGCAACCAGTGGATGACATCGACCAATGCCCGTCAAACCGATGGTAGGGGCGCGGCCTGCCGTGCCCCTACCATCGGTGGAACGCACCCAACGCCCCTCGCTCTTCGTCCTTCGTCTTCTGTCCTTCGTCCTCTGCTATTGCTCCGCGAACTTGGCGATGGTCACACCATCGCCGCCCTCGTTCGCCTCGCCCGCCTGGTACGATTTAATGAAGGGATGGTTGCGTAGCTCGTCCTGCACGGCGCGGCGCAGCGTGCCCGTGCCTTTTCCGTGAATGATTCGCACAAAGGGCATCCCGCTCAGGTAGGCGTCGTCGAGATACTTGTCCAGCAGTGGCAGCATCTCCTCGACCGAATTGCCGCGCAGGTCAATCTCCATATTGGGAGTTTCGATGCGCGGCAGCGTGATGTCAGGGCGGCTGGTCTGGCGGCGGGCACGCGCCCCTTCCGGCTGTTTGTCCCGGTTAGAGGGCGCGCGAAGCTCCAGGTCGCGGACGGCGGCGCGCACGCGGAAGCTCCCCGCAGCCACCTCCGCGTCGGCACCGGAGATTTCCAGAATCTCGCCCGTGCGGTCCAGGCTCGGCACCCACACGAGGTCGCCCACCTGAAGCGGGCGGTTCCGTAGCGCCTCGTCCTGCGGCCCAGAGCGGCGGGGCGCGACCTTGGCGATAGGCTTCAACTCGCTCTCAAGGCGCTGGAGCAGGTCGCGGATGTCCGTAATCTCCTCGCGCTTGCCGCCGAAACGCTCCATGCGGCGCGTAATCTCGCGCAGTTGCTCCTGTACATGGTCCAACTCGCCGCGCGCCTCGTCCCGCGTCTGGTTAATGACGGCGCGGCGCTCGTCCTCGATGCCCGCGATGCGCTGGCGTAGCTCGTCGCGCAGGCTCTCAGCCTCGCGGCGGTCCTTCTCGGCGAGGCGTTGATCAATGCGCGCCGACTCCCGCGACAGCCGGATGTCCTCCAGCATGTCGTCTACTTCCAGCGACTCGGTCGAGATGAGGGAGCGCGCCCGCTCGACAATGGGCGCGGGCAGCCCCAGCCGCTCGGCGATGTTGAGCGCGTTGGAGCGGCCCGGCAGGCCAATCATCAGCTTGTAGGTCGGGCGTAGCGTGTCCAGATCGAACTCCACCGAGGCGTTGCGAACCCGTTCCGTGCCGTGCGCGAACGCCTTCAGTTCCGAGTAGTGCGTAGCGACCAGTGACGTGATGTTGTTGTCAATGAAATGTTGGAGTAGCGCCTGCGCCAGCGCCGACCCTTCCGCCGGGTCCGTGCCCGCGCCCACCTCGTCCAGCACGATGAGCGACCGTTCCGTCGCCTGCTCCAGAATGCGCGTGATGTTCGTCAGGTGCGAGGAGAAGGTCGAAAGGCTCTGCTCGATGGACTGCTCGTCGCCGATGTCCGCGAAGATGTTGTCGAAGACGGGCAGCCGTGAGCCATCGTGCGCCGGAATATGCAGGCCGCACTGCGCCATCAATGCCAGCAGCCCCACTGTCTTCAGCGTCACCGTCTTGCCGCCCGTGTTTGGCCCGGTGATGACGATGATGTGATGGTCCGGCCCTATAAAGATGTCGTTGGGCACCACCTCCTCCTGCTTGAGCAGCGGGTGCCGCGCCTGGATGAGGTTCAGGTACGGGTGCGTGCCGCCGTGCTCCGTCACGTCGCTAAGTAGCGGCTCACGCCCCCGAATCTGGTAGGCGTACTCGGCCTTGCCGAACTCAAGGTCCAACTCGGCCAAGGCTGTCACAGTTTCTACAAGATCACCTTCCGCCTCGCCCACCATGCCCGAAATCTCGCGCAGGATGCGCTCGACCTCGCGCCGCTCGTCTAGCTCCAACTCGCGCCAGCGATTGTTCAGGTCAAGGGTCGCCAGTGGCTCGATGAAGACCGTCGCGCCGGAGGAAGATTGGTCGTGGACGATGCCCGGAATCCGCCCCTTCGCCTCGACCTTGAGCGGCACGACGTAGCGGCCCCCGCGCTGCGTGACGATAGACTCTTGCAGGTAGCGCGCGTTCTCCGGGTTCTGCACGATGCGTTGCAGGCGGTCCAGCAGGCGGCTGTGCGCCGTCTCCAACTCGCGGCGGATGCGGCGCAGGTCGGGGCTGGCATCGTCCCGCACCACGCCATCGTCGTCAATCGCGTTGGCGATGGTGTCAATCAGCGCGTCGCACGGCTCGATGCGCTCGGCTATCTCTGCCATCAGGGGGAACTGGTGGCTCAAGCGCCCGATGAGCCGCGCCAGCGTCCGCCCACTGATGAGTGTCTGCCGCACGTCCAGCAGGTCGGCGGGCGAGAGCACCGCGCCCTTCGCCGCCTGATTCGCGCGCTCACGCACGTCCCGCGCCCCGCCGACGCTCACGTTGGTCCGGGAGCTGGTCAAATCCTTCGCCTCGGTTGTGCGGCGCAGGCGGCGAGCAACCTCCACCGGGTCGGGGCTGGGCATCAGTGCCAGAGCAAGCTCTTTGCTGGCGGAAAAGGCACAGTGGCGGGCAAGCCGCTCTAGTATCTTGGGGAGTTCCAGGGTAACGACTGATTTAGCATCCATGAGTGGTTCCTTGACGGCATTCCTTGCCGTTCCTGATAAAATCCTTTGCGTCCCTGCGCCCTCGCCTGGAGCGCCTTCATTGGTGCGCCCTTGAGTTGCACAAGTGCTCTTCTGTCTCTGTCAGGTGCATCAAGTACCTAAACGCCGGTACAAAGCTGTGAGAGTTGTGAGGAGGCCAGAGAGAACTCCATCTCAATCAATTGTTTGGGTTAGACGAATACAGGCTCAAGCCTGGTATACGTTGAAAGTGCCTGAGATTACGAGTAACCAGAACAAGATGGTGCTGGATTGCCGTCGCCGCAATCAGTAGGTCCAGGTCGCCAATCAGTAGTCCTTGTGCTCTCAACTCGCCGCGAAGCGTAGCAAACCGCTTCATACTCTCCTCCGTCAGAGGAAGCACCGTGACTCGCGTCAAGAGAGAAAGAAACCCTTGCTCTTGCTTGGTCGGGTTCTGCCCAAAATAGATGCCCTCATAGATTTCTGCGTAGGTAATCAAGCTAATCGCAAGTCCGGCGGGAGCAAGCCCGGATAAAAGCTGCGTTGCCTCTGACCGCCCCTTGAGGTAGGCAACGATCCAATCAGTATCAACGAGGTACATCATAGCTGGACGGGCGGGCGCGAAGGGCGGCGGCGACTCTCATAAACATCTGCCAGGAAGGTGTCCGTGTCTACATCCGCCCAACTCCCCGCCGCCGCGCGGAACGCCTCAAAGGCGTCCTCTGTTTTGGCTTCGACGACACCATCCTCAGCAGAACTCAGGATCACCGCCTCACCCTCTTCATATTCCACAATCACCGTCTCGTGGTCACGGATGACCTGCTCGAAGATACCGGCAG
>DASVVH010000478.1:0-11410 GCA_036386615.1 Ardenticatenaceae bacterium | reverse complement strand
CCCACCCGGCCCACGCGAGAGGTTTTCAGAGATTCCCATGCACGCACAGCCCACGCCTGCCCCCGATATGCGACGGTTCACGCTTATCTGGCTGGGGCAACTCGTTTCCGTCATCGGCTCCGGCCTGACGAGCTTCGCGCTCGGCGTCTGGATTTACAGCGAGACGGGGAACGTGACGCCCTTCGCGCTGACGGCGCTTTTCGCAACCCTGCCCACCGTGCTGGTCTCGCCCCTGGCGGGAGCGCTGGTGGACCGCTGGAACCGCCGCCTGGTGCTCATCGTCTCCGACACGGGCGCGGCGCTCTCGACGCTGGTGGCCGCCCTGCTCCTGCTATCGGGGCAGTTGGAAATCTGGCACATCTACCTCGTTGTGCTCGTCATCTCCCTCTGCGGTGCCTTTCAGGAACCTGCCTACACCGCCTCCATCACCCTGCTCGTGTCGAAGAAGGACTTGGGCCGGGCAAGCGGCATGGTGCAGTCGGCGCAGGCGCTCTCAATGCTCATCTCTCCCCTGCTGGCGGGCCTCCTGTTCAGCGTCATCGGCGCGGGCGGCGTGATGCTTGTGGATTTCGCAAGCTTCTTCTTCGCTATCGGCGCGCTGCTTCTGGTGGCTATTCCACAGCCGCCTGCGGAACCCTCCCACGAGGCGGAGAAGCCGTCGCTCTGGCGGGAGACGACGTATGGCTGGCACTATATCCGGGCGCGCAGTGGCCTCTTCGGAATGCTCATCTACTTCGCGCTCATCAACTTCCTCATCAACATCTCCGGCATTCTAATTCCGCCGCTCATCCTCTCGTTCAGCACGGCGGAAGTGCTGGGGCTGGTACAGTCGGCCAGTGGAGTCGCCATGCTGGCGGGCGGCATCGTGATGAGCGCGTGGGGCGGCCCGAAGCGGCGGATGCGCGGTATCTACGCCTTCGCGGCCATCTCATCGTTGGGCCTCATCGTCAGCGGCCTTGAGCCTTCCGCGTTTGTGGTCGGCGCGGGCTTCTCCATCCTGCTCTTCACCGTCCCGATTGCCAGTGGAAGCAGCCAGGCCATCTGGCAGAGCAAGGTGGCCCCCGCCGTGCAGGGGCGCGTCTTCGCCACGCGCAGCATGATTTCCCGCTCCATCATGCCGCTGGCCTTCCTGCTGGCGGGGCCACTGGCTGACAGGGTGTTCGAGCCGATGATGAGCGCAGAGGGCACTCTGGCTTCGGCGTCGCTTCTGGGCGTCAACGTGGGGGAGTTCATAGGCTTCGGGCCGGGGCGCGGCATCGGCCTGATGTTCATTCTGTCCGGGCTGCTGTTGCTGGCGGCTACCACCGCCGCCTACCTGCATCCGCGCATCCGCAACGTGGAGGACGAGCTTCCCGACGCGGTGCCGTCCGAAGAAGATAGCGATGGCCTGCCTGAACGAGTATCAGAGACAAACCTGACCTCAGAAGGCGCAATGGCCCCGTCAGCGTAGGCGACGACCGACGACTACTGACGGCTGAAAGGGAGCGCCTTACAGAGTCAGCGACGTGAAGCAATGGAGCGGGCATCCTGCCCGCTCCCCCGATCTTGTCTAACTACGTAACTCCTTATAGACGAAACAGTTAAACCTTGCACGGTCGTGAACCTTATCCTTGGCGTCCCCCTACGGGGCAGCGAAGCGAGCGCCCGGCTGCAAGCCTCAAGCAGCGACTAATGAGCGTTGACAAAATAAGCGGGGAGAAGGCGGTTGAAGTGCGCTTTAGCGTACTTGAGCTATCAGCCTGGGGTTTCAACCCCTGGCGTGCGCCGCACCTGAACGCGATTACCCAATTCAATTCTCAATCTTCATAAGTCGCTGCTCGCCAAGTTCCAACCTTTATCTATCTTACTATTAGGTATAACAACTCACTCAAAGAGGCGCGGCTTGCAAGTGCAGGCCGCGCCTCTTTCAGAATTCAAGCTAGCGGAGTTTCTATCTCTTGATGAGGACGGATTCGTAGACGCGGCGCGTCTCGCGGGCGGTGCGCTCCCAGGAGAAGCGGGCGGCCTGTCCGAGCGCTCTGGCGCGCAGAGCGTCGCGCTCTGCTTTGTTGTCGAGGACGCGACTCATCGCCTCCGCGAGCGCGGCGACGTTGGTGGGGTCCACCAGAATCGCGGCGTCCCCCGCGACTTCGGGGATGGAGGTGCGGTTGCTCGCCACGACGGGAGCGCCGCAGGCCAGCGCCTCCAGCACGGCATGGCCGAAGCCCTCGTAGAGGCTGGGGAAGACGAAACACCGCGCCCCCCCGTAGAGGTCCGGCAACACCGCCTCCGGCACGTACCCCGTGAAGCGGACGCGCCGCTCGATGCCTGCCTCCCTCACCATCTCGTAGATGGGGCCGTGCCCCCAACTGCCCGCGCCCGCCAGCACGAGGCGCGGCGTCGCTTCGGGTAGCTGAGCGTAGGCTTGCAGGAGGGAGCGGAGGTTCTTGCGCGGCTCCTCGGTGGCGAGCGCGAGCACGTAAGGCGGCTCGATGCCGAGGATGCGGGCGGCGCGCTGCCGGGCCTCCGGGCGGTAGCGGGGATGGAAGCGGCTGTGGTCCACCCCATTGTAGACGACGTGGACCCTTTCGGGCGGAATATCCAACGCCTTGAGAAGTTCACGCTTGATGAACTCGCTGACGCAGATGATGGCCTCGGCGCGGCGGACGATGGAGAGTTGCGCCTGCTGCGAGAATTGCGCCAGCTTGCCCAGCCAATCCCTGCGCGTTCGCCCTTCCGGGTGAAGCATGGAGAGTTCGTGGATGGTGATGACCGTCGGCAGCGAGGTGAGGACGTTGAAGAGGCGGTACGGGCTGTGGTAGACCTCGGCCTCGACTGCCCGTAGCGCATTGGCGAGCGCAACCTGACCCGTCGGCCTGGAGAGGCCCGATACCGGGCGCAAGACGAGGCTGGGGTGCGCGGCAAGGTCTTCGATGCGAAATTGGCCCCTGGTGTCGCCCGGCTCGTAGAGAACGAAAAGCTCATCCTGAGCGAGCACAGTGCTCGACAGGGCATTTGCCAGATTGAAGGCGTAGCGGCTCACCCCGTCGAGCCGCTCCTGTATTACGTTACCGTCGAGTGCAATACGCATGAGATGCAGGGTACTGGATATGGGATGTAAGATATGAGATATGAGTTATGAGTTATGAGATTAGGAGTTACGCAGTTGGAAGAAGCCGGGAGCGCGGCGGGTGCCCTTTGGGCGGTGCCCGCGCCGTTGCTCCGCGTCGCTGACGCTGTAGAGCGCTCCCTTTCAACTGGTAGTGATGGGCGGTTTTCAGCCATTGGTCGTTACCTCGGCCCTCAACTGCGTAACTGTACGGCTTCACGAGGTTAGCACACTCTGGTTTATCAAGTAAGGTCTAGCTACAGCCATGTCATCCTGAACGAAGTGAATCTGCGAAGCGACCTTAAGGGGATCCCCCCAGCAACATGCCTGTCATAGAGCGTTAGCACGTTTCCCTCCCTTCGTGCTTGAGCCAACCTGTACGCCAACCTTGTGTATCCGTACACGTAACTCTTAGAGATGTGAGATATAGGATAGTGGTTTGGAATTATGTCAACTAGAGCCGACTTCTACCACATTCTGAGGTAGGCTTTAGTAGGCTTTTGCTGACGTATTACTTCTGACACGAGATGCAGGACGTGAGATGAACGTAGCCCTTTGCAATGCTCTCGCACTGTCCATCTCACATCCCATATCTCACATCTCACATCAAGCTGTTAGAAGGTTCGCTACCACCTCGCGCTCTTCGAGCAGTTCGGCCTCGGAGGCGCGAATCTTCTCCTGCGCGAAGTCGCTCCATTCCAGGCCGTTGATGACCTCGATGGTGCCACCATTGACGCGCACGGGGTAGGAGAAGATGAAATTGTCGGCGATGCCGTAGTCGCCCATCTCGCTCGGAACGGCCATCGAAATCCAGTCGTCCCCCTGCGTGCCAACGTGCCAGTCGCGCATGTGGTCAATGGCGGCAGAGGCGGCGGAGGCCGCGCTGGATTGGCCGCGCGCCTCGATGATGGCCGCGCCGCGCTTGGCGACGGTGGGTATGAAGGTGTCGCGCAGCCACTCCTGTGAGGCGAGTTCACTGGCGGGCCTGCCTCCAACAGTGGTATGAGAAATATCGGGGTACATCGTCGTCGAGTGGTTGCCCCAGACCGTCATCTTCTGGATGTCGCGTACCGCGCCGCCCGTCTTCTCGGCCAGTTGGGAGAGGGCGCGGTTGTGATCGAGGCGGGTCATGGCAGTGAAGCGGTCGCGCGGGATGTCGGGCGCGTTGTTCATGGCGATGAGCGCGTTCGTGTTCGCGGGGTTGCCCACCACGAGCACGCGCACGTCGCTGGAGGCGCGCTCGTTCAGGGCGCGGCCCTGGCCTACGAAGATTGGCCCGTTGTCGCGGATGAGGTCACTGCGCTCCATGCCCTTGCCGCGCGGCTTGGAGCCGACGAGGAAGGCGTAGTTCACGCCATCAAACGCCTGCCCCACGTCGTCCGTCAGTACGATGTCCGCCAGAAGCGGGAAGGCGCTGTCGCGTAGCTCCATCGCCACACCTTCCAACGCCTTCAGGGCTGGAGTGATTTCGAGTAATTGCAGGATGATGGGCTGCTCTTTACCGAACGCGTCACCAGCCGCGAGGCGGAAGAGCAGGGCATAGCCAATGTTGCCTGCTGCGCCCGTGATGACGACGCGGAGAGGAGAATTCATCGTTGACCTCCAACGGGGTGTGATGAGGAATATGGGTCTGTGCCGCTATCTTAGCGTAAAAGGAGGAACGGGCAAGGTAGCCCGTAAAAGTCATCAGGGAGCGGGCAAACGGGCAGCACTATTGCAAAGGACGCAGAATTTGTAATATTTATAAATGGCTATAAATCACCTATCTATCACTATACTGGCCTTTATCACTCGCCAGTACTGGCCGATACTGGCCGATACTGGCCGATACTGGCCTGAGGCTCATTCTTCTCGCTCCTGGCTCCCGCTCCTCCTTCCTTCCCTGACTCTGATACAGCCTTGGGCAAACATCTCGCGGGCTTGCAAGGGGAGCCGCAACCTGTACAATGTCCTCACCACAAGGAGGAGATGATGCTAGAGAACCGGACCCAGTTCTACGTCCTGATAGCCCTGATGATTGCGCTGGTCGCCGTTGTGACGGCAACGTTCGTCGTGCCCGTCGGCGCGGGCATCTTTAACTTCAGCGACACGGCGGTTTACCTTGCGGCATTCCTGCTCGGCCCGCTCCCCGGCTTTCTAGCAGGGGGCATCGGTACAGCCCTCGCAGACACCTCGTTGGGCTTCGCCTCGTTCGCACCTTTGAGCTTCCTGGCGCACGGCACGCAGGGCTTGCTGGCGGGGTGGCTCGCCCGCGACGGCACGACGCGGGGCAAGATTCTCGGCGTGGTGGCCGGGACGATAGCGATGGCGGGTATCTACTTCCTTGGTGAGTACTTTGGCCCCGGTGGGATGTGGGGTGGCCCGGCACAGGCGCAGGTGGAGTGGCCCTTCAACATCTTGCAGAACATAGGGGGAGCCATCATCGCCATTCCCTTGTCCGAAGTGCTCCGCCGCGCCTATCCGCCCCTTACCCGCTACACCAAATAGACGACTTACGGATTCATGGCACAACGGACTAACGGCATAACGCGAGGGCGCAAAGACGCAAGGACGCAAAGAGAGTCATTTGAAAAGACTTCTCTGTGGCCGTTCTTTGTGTTCTTTGTGTTCTTTGTGTTCTTTGTGTCTTTGTGGTGAAAATCCGTTATCCTATATCTCACATCCCATATCCCGCATCCCGCATCCCGCATCCCGCATCCCGAAGATGATTGAAGCGCGCAGCCTTTCCTTCAAGTATCCGCCCCTCGTCCCGCAAGGCGAGGGGCTTTTGGTTTTGAATGGGCTGTCGCTCTCGCTTCGCGCGGGGGAGCGCGCGGCGCTGATGGGCGCGACGGGCGCGGGGAAGACGACACTGGCCCTCGTGCTGGCGGGGCTGGTGCCCGCGACGACTGGCGGTGAGTTGCAGGGCGAGATTCGCGTGGCGGGGCTGGACGTGCGCGAGGTCGGCGCGGCGCGATTGAGCAGAGAGGTGGGGTTGGTCTTTCAGGAGGCGGACCACCAGCTTTTCAACATGACCGTCGAGGACGAGGTAGCTTTTGGCCTGGAGGGGCTGAGCCTGCCGCCGGAAGAGATAGAGCGGCGGGTAGATTGGGTGCTGGACCGCGTGGGGCTGAACGAGCAGCGCGAGCGCGCCCCCTGGCAATTGTCGGGCGGGCAGCAAAAGCGCCTCGCCCTCGCGAGCATGCTGGCGATGGAGCCGACGGTGCTCCTGCTGGACGAGCCGATGGCCGGGCTGGACCCACTGGGCCGCCGCGCCATCGCCGAATTGCTCGACGAGTTGAAGGAAGAGCACGGGACGACGATGCTGGCGATGGAGCAGGACGCGGAGTGGGTGGCGCGCTGGGCAGAGCGGGTGCTCGTACTCCACGACGGGCGCATCGTAGTGGATGGCCCGACACGCGAGGTGCTTTCTCAGGTAGACCTGCTGCGCTCGATGGCCGTGCAGCCGCCGCAAATGGCCGAAGTCGCCGCCGCGCTCCATCTGCCGGGCCACCCCCTGACAAGCACCGAGGCGGCCCCGTTGGTGCAGCAGCTAATTCAAAATGCAAGATTACCAATACAAAATGAGCCTCAGGAGATTGTCACTCCGTTAGCGGTCGTCGGTCGTCGGTCGTCGGTCGTCGCCGTTAAGGCGGAAGGAGCGCATTTCCAGTACCCCAATGGCCCGGCGGCCTTGAACGGGCTGTCGCTGGAGGTCAGGGAAGGGGAGTTCGTGGCGCTGGCGGGGCCGAACGGCGGGGGCAAGACGACCTTCGCCAAGCACCTGAACGGGCTGCTGCGTCCCGCGAGTGGCGCGGTTCACCTGTTCGGGGAGCCGACAACAGGGCGGCGCGTGGGCGAGTTGGCGCGGCAGGTCGGCTACGTCTTCCAGAACCCGGACCTCCAGATTTTCGCGGTGACGGTGCGGGACGAGTTGGCCTATGGTCCGCGCAACCTGGGATTGAGCGAGAACGAGGTAGAGGCGAGAGTAGAGCGTGCTCTGGAGCGGTTCGGGCTGGAACGGTGGGCGGACGCGCCCCCCGCAGTGCTCGGCTACGGCCTGCGGCGGCTGGTGAGTATCGCGGCAGTGTGGACGATGCAGCCACCAATCTGGGTGCTGGACGAGCCGACGACGGGGTTGGACGCCGCGCTCACCGAACGGCTGGTGGCGGAGATGGAGGCGCTGCACGCGGCGGGTCACACACTGCTACTCATCACTCACGACCTGCGGCTGGTGGCGGCGCTGGCCGAGCGGCTGGTGATTATCGCGGAAGGGCGCGTGGCACTGGACGGCCCGCCCCGCGCGGTGCTCTCGCAGGCAGGGCCACTTCGCCCGTTCGGGCTGCGCCCGCCACCCGTGACGCGGCTCGCCGGAAAGGTGCGCGGGCTGCCGGACGATTTGCTGACAGTGGACGAGTTGCTAGAAGCAGTGGGCCGGAACCGTGCTCTTTGACCTGTACGTGGCCGCGCCCGGCTGGCTGCAACGGCTGGACCCCCGCACGAAGCTGGCACTCCTCGTATCGGGGGCAGTGCTCCTCCTGACGGTGGAGGGCGCGCTGCCACTCGCCGCGCTGCTGGCGGCGCTGCACCTGGGGCTGCGGGCGAGCCGCGTGCCCTGGGCGCGAATCGGGTGGGTCGTCTCGCAGTTACGGTTCGTGCTACTGGTTATCCTGCTCCTCTTCCCCTGGATAGCAGGCGTGCCGGGCCGCATTCTCGTGGAGGTCGGGCCACTGGCGGTGACGGACGCGAGTCTCCTGGCGGCGATGGAGACGGGGTTGCGGTTGTGGGGGATGTCCCTGCTCGTGACATCGCTGCTCTTCACGACGGCGCAGCCGGAACTGGTGCGCGGGCTGGTGGCGCTGGGGCTGCCCTACGAGTGGGGCTTGACGCTCACAACGGCGCTGCGCTATATCCCCTCGCTCGCGCGGCAAATCGAGCAGATTCAGGAAGCGCAGCGGGCGCGCGGCTGGGACGCGGCTCGTGGCGACGTGCTCAAGCGGTTGAGCGCGCTCTCGCCCGTCTTCGTCGCGCTGACGATTCACGTCTTTCGCACGGTGGACACGCTGACGATGGCGATGACGGCGCGGGGCGTCGGCAACCCCGGCCCGCGCACGGTGCGCCGCCCGCTACGAATGCAGACGAGGGATTGGGCGGCGCTGGTAATAGCACTGCTCATCACGGTCCTGTGGCTCGTTGTGTAATACCAATTGAACATAGAGGTGGCACAAAATGGGGGTCAGAGGGGACATGAACTCCCCGCAGGGGAGTGGCGAAACCATACGGGGTCCCCAAGCGGTGCTCAGACCGCTTGGGGTGAATAGCCGGGGGTGGAGCGGAGCGCAACCCTTGGCGGCACCCCTACCAATTTGCGCCGCTTTTACAATGGATTGGTATAAATAGTCCTACCAGTGCCAACAGCAAAGACCTCCGGCCACCTATCCGATGCCGGAGGTCTTTTAGGGAGCGCCACCCGGATTATTGATTGGTGTTGATGCTATCCGTCTCCCCTAGCGTCTCGCGCAGGAACCACTCATGCTTCTCGTGAATCTGCACGAGCCGCGTGAAGAGGTCCGCCGTACCGGGGTCGCTATCGGCCTCCTCAACCAGATTGCGCTGCTCGCGCATCACCTGATGGACATTCTCGTGAGCCTGTTGCAGCATGGCGTTCGCCTCCATCTGTCCCGGCTCGGCTATCGTGACGCTGGCGTGCTCGCGAATCTGCTCCGGGGAGTGGATTGGAAAGCCGCCGAGCATTCGGACGCGCTCTGCCGTCTCATCAATGGTCTCCTCGACCTCGTTGTAGAACTCCTCGAACATCAGGTGGAGGCTGCGGAACTGTGGCCCCGTCACCTCCCAGTGATACTTGCGATAGTTCAAGGTCAGCGCAAAAGCGTTGGCTAGCTGGCGGTTCACCGCCTCGATGATATTCGCGTTGTTACCGTTCATGCTTTGTCGTTCTCCTTAGTGCTTGCAGGAGCCTATCTGGCCTCTATTCGTCTCTTTCCGTAGCAAGTTGAAGGCCGCTAGCAGAGAATCGAGTGCCTACGCGCCGTGTACTTCATCGGGCCTCCGCACGAAGATGGCCCCCGCCACGACAGGGCTGAGTGCCAACTCCTCCCCCGCGCGCTCGACGGTCAGGAGTCCCCCCACCTCCGCGCGGGCGACGAGCACGATAGAGGTGCCGGGCGTCAGGCCATGCGCTTTCAGGTGGCGCAGCATAGGCGCGTCTCCCGTCACGCGGCTGATGATAGCGGGCGCGTTCACGGGGAGCGTGGTCAAGGGCCGCTCTCGAACGTCCCGCAGTTCCAGCGTGGCCGTTGGGATGGGGTCGCCGTGCGGGCAGCTCGGCGGAAAATCCAGCAGCACCTCTAGGCGGTTGGCGAACTCTTCAGTCATCGCGTGCTCCAGGGTGTCCACCGTCTCGTCCACCTCCGCCCAATCGTAGCCAAGCTGCTCCACCAGGAAGACCTCGGCCAATCGGTGAAACCGCAGCACTCGCAGCGCGTGCTGTCGCCCGGCGAAGGTGAGGGTCACGCCCTGATATGCCGTGCGCCGGACCAGCCCCGCCTCGTTGAGGCGCTGCGTCATGCGGGAGACGGCGGCGCTTGAGACGCCGAGCCGTTCGACCAGCAGGCCCGGCGCGACGGAGGCATCGCCGCCCCGTGAAAGGGTGAAAATCGCTTTGAGGTAGTCTTCCTCGCGCGCGGTAACAGGTTCTAGCATCTATGAGGTCCAATGGTTTGCAGGATGGCAACTCGTTTTCTAACACGGGTTAGAAGATTAGACTTTGCCTAATCTTGACTATTTTACTTGACTTTGTCCATTCAGCCCGGTATATTACGGCTACCTGCCCACGCCGAAGGGGCCTCATGGCGTGGGCACAATCTTGAGCAGGTGCGGCTTTACGCCTGTTTCCTAACGAAAATGAGGCTATGTAACGGATTTCACAACATCCCTGGAATGAGTACCGGACCCATGCAAACTTCCCGAAGATTCCAATTGAGCACGATTCTGCTGCTCGTTCTCCTGCTGGTGCTCGCCGCCTGCGGGAACACTGCCACGCCTACGACCAGCGAGCCTACCGACAGCGGCGAGCCTGTAACCGAGACGACTCCTGAGCCGGAAGCCGACCCTGAAACCACGACTGACGGCGAGGCTTACCCTGCGCCTGAAGCTGACTCCGAAGCACAGGCGTATCCTGAGCCGGAGGCCGACCCGGAGCCAGTCGGCACCGAGGAGGCGATGGAGGAGAACCTGGAAGGCGCTGAACTCGTCGTCTATTCGGGGCGCAACGAGGAGTTGGTTGGCCCGCTCATCGAGCAATTCGAGGAGGAGAGCGGCATCGAGGTGAGCGTCCGCTACGGTAACACCGCCGAGATGGCCGCGACCATTCTGGAAGAAGGCTCCAACAGCCCCGCCGATGTCTATTACGGCCAGGACGCGGGCGCGCTCGGCGCGCTTGCACTGGAAGGCCGCCTGCAAACGCTCCCGGAGGAGACACTGGGGCAGGTCGAGGAGCGCTTCCGCGACCCCAACGGGCAGTGGGTTGGCACCAGTGGCCGCGCGCGTGTCATCGTCTACAACACCGAGGCACTGAGCGAGGAAGAGCTACCGGAGAGCATCCACGACTTCACCGACCCTGCGTGGAGTGGGCGCATCGGCTGGGCACCGACCAATGCCTCCTTCCAGGCGTTCGTCACCGCGCTCCGCGTGACGGAGGGCGAGGATGCAGCGCGGGCGTGGCTGGAGGGCATCCAGGCCAATGAGCCGCGCGTCTATGACAACAACGACGCCGTGCTTCAAGCCGTCGCCTCCGGCGAGATAGAGGTCGGTTTCGTCAACCACTACTATCTCTTCCGCCAGCTTGAGGAGCAGGGCGAGGACTACCCGGCCCGCAACTACTTCTTCCAGAACGGCGACATCGGTGGGCTGATTAACGTCGCGGGTGTAGGCATCGTGGACACTGCCCCCCATCAGGAAGCGGCTGAAGCCTTCGTCAACTTCCTGCTCACGGAAGAGGCACAGCAGTACTTCAGCGACGAGACGAAGGAGTACCCGCTCGTGGCAGGCGTCGAGCCGGACCCGATGCTGCCCGCCTTGAGCGAGATCGAGACGCCGGAAATCAATCTCTCCGACCTTGACGACCTTCAGGGCACGCTGGACCTGTTGCAGGAGCTAGGCATCCTCTAGCCAAACCCACGTCTCAAAACAGAAGGTGGTCCTCACGGTGAGGACCACCTTTACCCGTTTCTTCCGTCTAATACAACTAGGAGATACGTGTACTGTTTCACGAGGTTAACACACACTGGTACATTACTGAGCCGGACAGAGGTTTCTAAAGTT
>DASVVH010000477.1:0-6724 GCA_036386615.1 Ardenticatenaceae bacterium | reverse complement strand
ATGCTGCCGGAGCCGCTATCCCCCTACGCCGTCTCCAAACTGGCCGACGAGCACTACTGCGAGGCGTTTACCAAACTCTACGGCCTCCCCACCATCGCCCTGCGCTACTTCAACGTCTTCGGTCCCCGCCAGGACCCCGCCTCTCCCTACTCGGCGGTCATCCCCATTTTCCTCTCAAGGATGGCGCGCGGCGAGCCGCCAACGCTGCGCGGCGACGGCTTGCAGACGCGCGACTTCGTTTACGTCAGCGACGTGGTGCAGGCCAACCTTCTCGCGGCGGAAGCCCCGCCGGAGCGTTCAGGAGCCTTCAACGTCGCGCAGGGCCAGCGAACTTCCCTGCTGGACCTCATAGATGCCATTAACCAGATTCTTGGAACGCAGATGTCGCCCAATCATGGCCCCCCTAGCCCCGGCGATGTGCGCGATTCGGTAGCGGACATCACCAAGATTCGTGGGGGCCTCGGATTCTCCCCCTCCGTCTCCCTTCAAGAGGGGCTGGAGCGTACCGCCTCCTACTTCCTTGAGCATTGAGGTAGGGCGCGCCTCACTTCTCTTCCTGGGCTATATAAAAGACCTCAAGAGCCAATTTCCTGAGGAACTGGTAAATAGGTGATAAGTTGGAGGATTAAAGTTGGATAGTAGAGGATAGCTGGGTACGGGCCCGACCCCTAGGCTGTGCCACTGGATGCTTCGGGGAGGAAGAGGCTGGCAATCTGCTTGGCCTGTTCGTCTTCGGGCAGGGCGAGGAAGGGGTGCTCGATGCCCGTAACGTTCCGCAGGAGGTCGAGGAGAAAGAGGTAGTTGCGGCAGAAGAGGGCGGGAATGTTCAGGGAGAGCGCGCCAATCTCGGTGCCCTCCGCGGCCCCGTACTGGTCCATCAGGAGGCGGCCCGCGAGGGAGTTGCCCGCGACGATGCCGCCGTTGTGTTTAACGATGTGGTGCAGGGTGCGGACCAGCTTTGCCTGCTCGTGGTGCAATAGTTCGTAGGAGGGTTCGTCCCAGACGTTGAAGCTGGCTTCGGTCTCGCGCTCGATGTCGAGCAGCGCGCTCTCTACGCCGTTCGCCAGGCTGACGAGCGCCATCTCCGTCAGGAACTTCCGGTAGGCCGCGTCCGCGCCGCTTACTTCCTCCCCCGTGCCGTGACTCCCCGCATGATAGGCAAGCAGAACGGAGGCCAAATTGAGGTTGACGTGCCGCAGGGCCACGCGGTAGGCGTCCCGCGCGTGGACGATTTCCGGGTTGGCGCGGTCGAGTTGGTCTGTGGGGTCAGGGTTCATCTGAATGCGGAAGGTGGAATGCGAAATGGACGGCAGATGAATGACGGACGACGAATGACGGAAACGACTTTACGGCTGGGGCGTTGAGGGTAGCAACGTGTTTAGACGGCTGGCAAGGCAGGGCATGGGTCGTACTCCATGACTCTGGCAGTCCAGGCGGCGGTTTCCGCGCCGACGAGCCGCTTGACGAGGTGGAGCGCCATGTCAATGCCCGCCGAGACGCCCGCGCTGGTGAGGACGAAACCATTATCCACGAAACGGGCCTCCGGGCGCAAGGTGACGCGCTCGTACCGCGCCAGCCAGTCGTGGCTGCCCGCGTGGGTGGTCGCTTCCAGGTTGTCCAGCCGCCCCGCCTCGGCGAGAAGCAGCGCGCCCGTGCAGACGGAAGCCAGCGCGACGCGCGGCTGGCTGCGTGCAATCCACTCGATGACGCGGGGGTTGTGAACGTCGTGGCGCGTGCCCGGCCCACCGGGAACTAGCAGGATGTCGAGCGGGGGATGGTCGGCGAGGGTGTAGTCGGGCAGGACGCGCATGTTGCCCCGCGTGGCTATGGGGTCCAGCGACTCGGCGATGAGCTTCACACTGAATGCGGCGGGCGTCGGGCTGCCCGCCGCGCCGGAGACGCTGAAGACTTCGAGCGGGCCGCAGAAGTCCAGCACCTCCACGTCGTCGAAGATGAAGATGCCGACAGTGAGCGTGTCGCGCGTACTCATGGTGCTCCCTCCGACCTGTCGCCCCGCAAGTCTCGCAGTATCGCCTCCAGGTCGTCCGGCATGGGAGCCTCGAAGGTGCGGGTCTCGTCGTCCGGCAGGGCGATGGTGAGGCGGGCAGCGTGGAGAAAATGGCGCTTCAGGCCGGGAATGCGGCGGCGGCGCGGGCCGTAAAGCTCGTCGCCCGCCACCGGGAGGTTGATGGCGGCGAGGTGAACGCGAATCTGGTGTGTGCGCCCGGTGACGGGCCGGACGAGAAGCAGCGCCGCGCGGTCAAACTGCTCCAGCGTCTCGTAGTGCGTCACCGCCGGGCGGCCCTCGTGGACGACGGCGCGTTTCTGGCGGTGCGTGGGGTGGCGGCCAATCGGCCCCTCGACCGTGCCGCGCGTCGTCTCCGGCTGGCCCAGCACGAGCGCGATGTACTCCTTCTCGGTGGCACGCCTGCGGAACTGTCGTTGCAGGGAGCGCCGCGCATCCGGGGTGCGCGCGACAATGCGGACGCCGCTCGTGTCGCGGTCGAGGCGGTGGACAATGCCGGGGCGCTCCGGCTGGTCGGGGTCTACGATGTCGGGGTAGCGGGCGAGGAGGGCGTTGACCAGCGTGCCGCCCGTGTGGCCCGGCGCGGGGTGAACGACCATTCCGGCGGGCTTGTTGATGACCAGGACGCGCTCGTCCTCGTAGAGCACGTCGAGCGCGATGGCTTCGGCCTGTGGGGTGTCGGAGGGCGCTTCGGGCTGCCTAATCTCGATGACCTGCCCAGCGCTTACCTTGAAGCCGGGCTTGTTGGGAATCTCGCCGTCCACGCGCACCGCGCCCTCGTCGAGCATCCGCGTTAGCTGCGAGCGCGAGAAAGAAGGGAGTTGCGCGGCCAGCCAGCGGTCCAGCCGCTCGCCCTTCGCCCCAGCGGGGACGGTGAGTTGGGTGGTTCTGTCCGTGCCTTCACTCTCCGTCATCGTGGCTCGACCTTTCCTGGCTCCAGGCGATAGCGGTGGGTTCGAGCCGCGCGCGCCCGTTGTGATTGGGCATGGTGTAGGCGCGCGCGCCTCCGCGCTGGGGCGCTAGACCGCGCACTTCAAGTGGAGTGATGGCGGCGGAAGAGGCTTGTTCGACAGTCGCCGCCTGCCGCTTCTGCTCGTCCTCACGCCACATCTCCCAGGCGAGCAGGGTGACGCCGACGACGACAGCCGAGTCGGCGACGTTGAAGATGAAGAAGGTGCCGATGTGTATGAAGTCCGTCACCCAGCCGAGGCGGAGGCGGTCTGTCAGGTTGCCCAGCGCGCCGCCGAGCATCAGGCCAACGGTGAGGAAGAGCCACCAGCGCTCGCGGGGGAGGCGGCGGTAGTACCAGACGATTGCGGCGCTGACGACGATGGCGACCAGGGTGAAGAAGATGCCGCCGCTCTGGAGCATGCCGAAGGCCGCGCCTGAGTTTTTGGTGTGCGTCAGGGCGAAGAGTTCGAGGATGGGCGTCCCGGCCCAGGGACGCCACGACTCGCCGATGTTCAGGTTCTGGATGACGAGCGTCTTGGTGAGTTGGTCCGTCAGAAGGACGGTGGCTGCCGTTACCCACAGCAGCCACCGATAACTGCGCGTTGAAGCTTGCGATTCCATGCCGTGATTGTAGCGGAAGGCAGGGCCAGAGGAAAGATGCGGGATGCGGGATATAGGATACGAGATAACGGATTTTCACCACAGAGACACAAAGAACACAAAGAACGACACAGAGAGTCAATTCGTTCTTCAACAAATCCCTTTGCGTCCTTGCGCCTTTGCGCCTTCGCCTAAAGCGCCTCCTGTTGGTGCGTTATGCCGTTCATCTGTAGTCGTTAGTGGTCGTCGGTCATCGTCCGTCACAGGTACGCTTTATCTACATAGCACCAGGCCCAGTCCTCGCCGGGCTGGAAGGACTTGATGATGGGGTGGTCGGTGGTGTGGAAGTGCTGGGTGGCGTGCTTGTTCTTGGAGGAGTCGCAGCAGCCAACGTGCCCGCAGGCCATGCAGAGCCGCAGGTGAACCCAGGTGTCGCCCAGCTTCAGGCACTCCTCGCAGCCACTCGCGGAGGGGATGACCGCCTGCGTGGTGACGGTGTGCGAACAGCGGGACGAGGCAAGCTGGGCCTCGCTCAGGCGCGCGGTTCGCTGGCGGGTGCTCGCTCCACTGGGTTTGGAGGCGGTGTGGAGGTTGTGGATGTACCGGACAATCTGGTCCTCACCGAAGTCGTACCTGCCGAGCAGCCCCTTTAGCAGGTGGGCGACGCTGGCGAACTCCTCGGAGACGATGTTGTCAGCGCCCGCCGCCGTCAGTTCCTCGTACCCGTTGCCGTCGCGCGTGCGGGCGAGGATGTGGATGCCGGGATTCAGGTTGCGGGCGACGGAGATGACGCGGCGGGACATCTCCATCTCGTCGTCGGCCACGACGAGCGCCCGCGCCTGCTGGATGCCCGCCTGCGAGAGAGTGCGGAGGCGGGCGTAGTCGCCGCGCATGACGGGACGCCCCTCCTGCTCGGCCTCGTTCGCGCCGTCGGGGCTGAGGGTGAGAATCAAGTAGGGCACCTGCGCCTCTTCCAGGGAGCGCACCAGCTTTCGCCCGGCGGAGCCGTAGCCCGCGACGATAACGTGGTCGCCGAGACTGGCGAAGGGGTTGTGCTCGCCCTCCGCCTGCGGTTGGGAAGCAAGCGCCACCATCTGCTCTCCCTGTCGCCGCCGGGTGCGCTCGGAGAAGCGGCGTTCCGACCACGCTGCGGCCTGCGCCAGAAAGGGAGTCAGCACCATGAGCAGGACGACCGTGCCAATAAACGCCTGCACGCCCGTCTCGCCCATGCCGAGCGGGGAGAGGCCCGCCTCGCGCCCGGTCTGTTCGAGCACCAGCGAGAACTCGCCCACCTGCGCGAGCATCAGGCTGGCGAAGGCGACCGTGCCGAATGGAGCGCCGAGCGCGCGAACGCTCAGGCCCGTCGTGAGCAGCTTGAGCAGCAGCGTTCCCGTCACCATCGCCAGCACGAGCGGGAAGTTTTGCACGAGCGCGCCCACGTCCAGCAGGAGGCCGACGGAGACGAAGAAGACGGCGCTGAAGAGAATCTGGAGCGGCAGAATCTCGCCGAACGCCTGATCGCTGAAGCGGCTCTCGCTGACGAGCAGCCCCGCCAGGAACGCGCCCAGCGAGAGGCTCACCCCCGCGAGGCTGGTGATGTAGGCGGTGCCGAGGCAGATGGCGACGACGGAGAGGAGGAAGATTTCGGCGGAGCAGGTGCGCGCCACCGCCTCCAGAATCGGCGGCATGACGCGGCGGGCGAGCACGAGCACGGCGACGATGATGAGGCCCGCCGTTCCGAGCGCTCGGACAACATCGAGCGCCGAGCCGCCCCCGCCGCCGAGCATGGGGATGAGCAGTGCCAGCGCGACGACGGCGAGGTCTTGAAAGATGAGGATGCCTAGCGTGACCTGCCCGCCACGGGTGTTCGTCTCGCCTCGGTCGGCCAGCAGTTTCATGACGACGGCGGTGGAGGAGAGCGCCAGTAGAGAACCCGTGAAGAAGCCCGTGCGCCAATCCACGCCGAAGAGGAGGAGCACGCCCGTGACGGCGGCAATGATAAGCGCGACCTGCAAGCCGCCGCCGACGAAGATGAGCCGCCGGATACGCGCCAGCCGTTCGAGGCTGAATTCGAGGCCGATGGTGAAGAGCAGGAGGATGACGCCGACCTCGCCCGCCGCCTCGATGACTTCGGGGTCTTCGACGATGCCGAGCAGGCTGGGGCCGATGAGCACCCCGGCCAGCAGGAAGCCAACGATGGGCACCAACCCGATGCGAAAGCTGACGTAGGCAATCAGGGCGCTGATGACGATGATGGCGACGACCTGCGGGAAGAAGGGCGGCGTCGTCGCGGCCAGAACAAAGAGAGAGCTTGGCATGGTGGTTCCTCAACAGATGCTATTTACCAGTTATCAATCGCTTCTACTATTCTACCTGTGCTGGCAAGTGGCGGCTAAGGTCGCATAGAGACGTTATTTACAGGAGTAACGCGGGGGCCAAACTCTGCTTTGCCTTTTTCCTGCGGTAGGAAGGCGCAGGATGCGTGCCTGAACAGAGTCAAGCTATCTTGACAGTAGTCCCCCGAACGCGGTACGCTTGTCTCAAGAACGCGAGAGCGGAGAAGGGGAGTTCACATGACGGCGCTCACTATACAACTGCTTGAGGAAGAATATCGGCGGCTGGAGAAAGCCGCTGAACAGGCAGGCAAATCAGTACACGGGATTATCCACGAATGGATTGCTCAACTACCAGAGGTAGAAGAGCCTTTTGACGTTACCAGAGACCCGATTTACCAAATAGAAGGGTGGGACTCAGATGCACCAACCGACTTGTCGGTGAATCTGGATAAATATCTCTATTACCATTCATCAACCCACACCGCACCAACATGGCGTCGTGGTACGGTGGCGCAGTGAGCAGCACCAGTGCCACACAGACTTTCTATAGGGAGCGCACAGACGATAGCCTCATGCGCCTCGTCTAGTATCTTCAACCGTTTCTTATACCAGATTGACTTGCAGAGGGTGCATAATACGAAGCGCATGGCTCCGCATGGTAACTCAATGTTCCTGAACCCCCGCAGGGGGTGGCGAAACTCGTAGATATCGTGTTGGTTGTCAAGCGGCAGTCTGCCCGTGCAAAGGGTCAAACGGTCGCCCGGACTTGAGCACACCGAAGACTAGATGCAGCAACTTCCGCATGGCCGCC
>DASVVH010000476.1:0-7794 GCA_036386615.1 Ardenticatenaceae bacterium | reverse complement strand
CCGCTACCGGGTTGTGGGTGGGGTCCGGGTCAATACGGATGGGGCCGGGCCGGAAAATGTCCTCTGCGGCTGTGACGGGCAAGCCGTAGGTGAAGCCGCCATCCTCCGAACGGGCCACGCGGTAGCCTTGAGCAACCTCGTTGTAGCCGAGGTAGACCGTTTGCTGGCCGATGCCCTCCATCCACTGCCGGTCCAGCCCGGCGTCAATCACGGCCACGTTCTGACCGATGAAGTTCAGACCCGCGTTCGTGGAGCGTCCGGTGGAGAAGTTGACCAGCGCCTCCAGCCCCGTGTAGGCGAGGTTGTACTCGCCCGTATCACTGAGCGGCACGGTGCCCACAGCCAACTCGCAGTCACCGCCGCCGCCGGGGGAGATGCGCCCCTCCGGGGGCTGTCCGAGGACGCGGAAGGTGTCGCCCTCGTCTTCGGACTTTTGAGCGTATTCCGCCGCCCGCGACGCGCCAAATGGCCCACAGGCGTAGATGTTCCACTTGGGGTCAATACGCAGCGAAGGCTCGGCCACGTCACGTTGCGGGTCCACAACAGTGGTGGGGGAGAAGAGCAGATCGCGGTCCCCATCTTCAGGGTCCGGCACGGTATCGCCGCCGCCCGGCTCCACTGCCGAAACGTTGAGCGAGGCCAGCGCGTTGAACTCCTGCGGAAGAAGCGTGAGGAAATCGCAGACGATAATCTGGTAATCACCGGCAGCCGGGTTGTTGATGACGACGAACTCCTGGTTCGAGCCGCCATCGGATGTCGCAACCTGGGTGCCCTCGTAGTTTACGTAGAGGGCGAGGTCCTGCGTGGTGGCGTCCGGGCTGGGAGGCGTGGGGTCCCACAACACGCGAATGTGGAGTTGTGCCTCGTGAGTGGTGTAGTATTCAGCGTCAATGCCTGTCAGGTGAAGCGTGTAGAAATAGGCGTTCACGCCATCAACGCAGACGGCGGCACTACCCGTCCCCGGCGGCACGAGGCCCGACCAGTCAACGGCGGGTGAGCCTTCGCCTTCAGGCGCGGTGATGGTGCCTTCTTTATCGGGGTCGAAGCCCGCCAGGGTGGTGCCTGGCTCAAGCAGGTAGGTGAAAAGAGCTGCCGCGATGAGCAGTAGTGCCATGAGCACTACAGGCACGCGGGCCAGCAAGGATGAACGGTGGCCGAGAGGGTAAAACATGAGGAGGCTCCTTGAGAAGGATGGATAGTAGACAGATTCCCCCACTAACAACTCTGGCGCATGGTGCTGGCGCATGACAAAAGGACAGAGACTACGACCTCGCGATAAATACCTCCATTTCTATTGTCTGTCGGGGGCGACAGGGTAGCAGGTGAAGTATAACAGATTCTATCAATTAGGAATAGCGGCTGAAACAGCTTGTTGTTATCCGGCTTTGTATTAAAGCAGCCTGGGTAGCTTCTATCTGGCTTTCAATCCCTTCCTGCTCAGGCGGCTCGTCCCCTGGCATTTATCAGGCACTCTTCGAGGGGTGACAGGAATGCAGGAAGAGGAGGGTGGGAAAGTCACGCCGGATGGATGGCGGATAGGGGCTGTGTCAAATTCGCGCGGCTTCTAATATATGCAAAGCTACATATTAGATAACTGCTGCTTTTACTGGCCTTGCTTGACCGCCAGTACTGGCTTTTACTGGCCGATACTGGTCTGAGCCTCCTCCTCCCCGACTTTGACTCAGCCCTGAATGGCAGATGCCAGTGTTTGACAATCGAAAAACCCTACTTCTATAATTCAGCTCTCCGCGCCACCTGTTCACGAGCAGGCGCGGCGGCGAGTGCAGCGACCATCCCAAAAGCCAAAGGAGGTGATGCCGAGAGAGGATAGTTGACCGCAGGCGCGTGACCTGTTATTCTGCTTGGTACCTTGCGTCCCAGAGGCGCGAGGCCACACGCGGGAGACCTCTGACTATCCTTGCACAAAGACGCAGTATGGAAGAGCGAGGGCGATTCACTGCCTTCGCCGGGTAGCCCGTTTTATCCAATCTCTCAGGAGGAGAAGGGACATGCGTAAGACTTTATTGCTGTTGTTGTTGGTACTGAGCCTCATGCTCGCCGCCTGTAACCAGGCTGCCACACCTGCCGCCAACACGGGCGGTGACACGGGGGCGGCTACCGAAGAGGAGCCTGCTGCCGAGGAAGAGCCTGCCGAAGAGGTAGAGCCGACCGAAGCGCCGATGGAAGAGGTGGAGCCGACCGAGGAGACCGCTGAAGAGGGTGGCGATGATGCCGCCGCAGGCGCTACGGGTGAATGCACCGACGAAATCGGCTGTGTCGAAATCGCCGAGGGCGATCCGATTCACCTGGCTTACATGATGGTGACGACGGGCGAGAACGAGCAGTTGGGCCTCGACTCCCGTAACGGCATGGAAATCGCCATCGCGGATCGGGGCGGCGAGCTTCTGGGCCGCGAAATCGAGTTGACGGGTGAGGACGAGGGTTGTAGCGCCGAGGGCGGCCAGACGGCAGCCACGCGCGTGACCGCCGACCCGACGGTCCTTGCCATCGTGGGCACGAGCTGCTCCAGTGCGGCGCGCACGGCCATCCCGCTCGTCACCGAGGCGGGCATGGTGATGATTTCGTCTTCCAACACCGCGCCCGACCTGACCGCCGAGGATCGTGGTGAGGAATTCGCGGGCTACCTCCGCACGGCCCACAACGACCTGACGCAGGGCCGTCTCGCCGCCGAGTTCGCCTACAACGAGTTGGGCATCACCAGGGCGGCGACCATCCACGACGGCAGCCCGTATGCCGAGAGCCTCCAG
This sequence comes from Ardenticatenaceae bacterium, assembly GCA_036386615.1. GTDB lineage: Bacteria > Chloroflexota > Anaerolineae > Ardenticatenales > Ardenticatenaceae > DASVVH01. The sequence continues at coordinate 5,026 of DASVVH010000476.1, read as the reverse complement.
CAGGTGTTCGCCGACGTGTTCACGGAGCTGGGCGGCGAGATTACCTCCCAGGAAGCCGTGAACGTGGGCGATACGGACATGCGCCCGGTGCTGACCCGCATCGCGGCTGACGAGCCTGAGCTTATCTACTACCCCATCTTCGTTGCCGAGGCTGCCTTCGTGACCTCGCAGGCCCGCGAGGTGACTGGCCTTGAAGAGGTGGCGCTGATGGGTGCCGATGCCTCGCTTTCCCAGTCGTTCGTTGAGGCGGCGGGTGACGCGGCGACCGATATGTACCTCTCCGGCCCGCTGACGGGCGAGAGCGCGGGCTACGAAGCCTTCCTGGCGACGCACGAGGAGATGTTCGGCGGCGCGCCGCTCTCCGGCTTCCACGCGCACGCCTACGATGCCACGATGATGATTCTCGACGCGATTGAGCAAGTCGCGGTCGAGGGCGAGGATGGCACGCTCATCATCGGGCGTCAGGCACTCCGCGACGCGCTCTACGCGACCTCTGGTTTCGAGGGGCTGACCGGCTCGCTGACCTGCAACCCGACGGGCGACTGCGCCACCGGCGAGGCCCTGGCAATCTACCAGGTCACGCAGGAAGTCGTTGACGACGTGGCAGGCACCTGGCCCCCGCCAGTCGTCTACCAGCCGTAAAGTTCAGTTCAGGAGCGGCGCTTCTTCCGGGAGCGCCGCTCCTGGCTAACAGTTGACCAAGCACAGTGGGGCGGGCCATGCTCGCTCCACTGCGAAGCCGGGCCTCTCCATGAGGGGCGGCGATGGGGGCGATCCATCGCTCCGCGCCTGAGCCGTTTGCAGCCTACGCCACGTTCAACCCTGTCCAACTCTGTTGACTCTAGCCAGGAGCTACATGCAAACAGCAACCGCCCGCAGACCCGAACCCACCACCCCAGCCGCCCGGAACTGGCTTCAGCGCGCCTCCTGGACCGACCTGTTCATGTGGACGCTTGGCGGCTTTCTCATCCTCCTCATCGTCGTCGGCTCGATTCGCTCCCTCATGGCGGGCCGGTATTCTGCGGCACAGTGGATTGATTTCGTCATCTTTGGCATCGCCCAGGGCAGCGTCTACTCGCTCATCGCCCTCGGCTACACGTTGGTCTACGGCATTCTTCGCATGATTAACTTCGCTCATGGCGAAGTGTTTATGATAGGCGCTTTTACCACCTTCTTCCTTGCCAATGCGCTGGACGACAGGGGTTTCATCAACAACAATCTCGTCCTGAGCATCATCCTTTTGACGCTCGTGTCGGCGGGCATCTCCATGCTGGTCGCCGTCCTGCTGGAACGAATCGCCTACCGCCCTCTGCGCGGCGCGCCACGTCTGGTGCCGTTGATTACGGCCATCGGGGCGTCGTTCTTCCTGCAATACACGGCGCGCGGGCTGTATGGCTCCGGCAACAAGTCCTACCCGGTCATCGAACCACTCCAGGGCAAGCTTTTCTTCGGCCCCATCGGCATCCTGAGAACGCAGGTGGTGGTCATCGTCTCCGCCGTGATTCTGATGGCTGCGCTCTACACTTTCGTCCAGCGCAGCAAGACGGGCAAGGCGATGCGCGCTGTCGCGGAGGACAAAGAGGCTGCCGCGCTGATGGGGGTGGACGTGGACCGCACCATCGTCATCACCTTCGCCATCGGCGGGGCGCTGGCGGGCGCGGCGGGCATCCTGTACGGACTGATGTTCCGGCAGGTTCACTTCTTCATCGGCTTCGTGCCGGGCATCAAGGCGTTTACCGCCGCCGTGCTGGGCGGCATCGGCAACATTCCGGGCGCGATGCTGGGGGGTCTCTTCCTCGGCGTCTTCGAGTCGCTTGGCCCCAGCCTCTTCCTCGAAGGGTTGGGAATCCCCTCCGCGAACCAGCTAAAGGACGTGATTGCCTTTACGATGCTGGTTCTGGTCCTCATCTTCCGGCCCACAGGAATCCTCGGCGAACGTCTAGCAGAAAAGAAGGCTTAAGCGCATGGCGACTGGAATTGCAATGAACCAACGGTGGGCACGGCGAGAGACGCCGCCCACGCGACGGGCGATTCAGCTTGGCCTATCGGGCGGGGTGATGGCGCTGCTCGTCTGCCTCATCGGTCTGGTGAACGCTTTCAGCAAGCGCTTTATCATCAACGATGTGTTGACCACTGCCCAGGCAATTCTCGCCATCATCGTGCTCATCACGGGGTACATGGCCGCCGCGCGGACGTGGAAGCGTGGGCAGCCAGCCGCGACGGCCATCGTCTACGGGGCGCTGGCGGGGCTGATGGTGGGCGTCGTGCTGGCGGCACTGGTGCTCATCGGGAGTGCGGTTAACCTGCGCGAAGTGCTCGTCAACGCGACGCCCGCGCTCTACGGGATTCTTACCTTCGAGCAGGAATCGCAGGGGGTGGGTCTCGGCATGCTCCTGTTGGCTACCGGGGTGCTGGGCCTTTTGGGCGCGCTGCTCTTCATCCTGCCCGACAGGATGCGGAACGCCGTACTGATGGGCTTCGGCGTCCTCATCTTCGTCGGCCTGCTTCAAGACCTCATCGAGTTGGTGCTGAATCGCAATCGGGGCGTCCAGCGCTTCTTCTACACCTCTAACGGTCTTACCGTGACAGGCGCGCTGCTGCTCTTCATCTTACCCTTCCTGCTGCGGCTGGGGTGGGGCTATGTGGGTGACAGGGTGCGCTCGAACGTGGAGGCACTGCCTCCGGCGAGCCGACGCGGGTTGAGTTGGGCGATGACGGGGCTGGGCATTCTCTTTCTGTTACTATTCCCTCGCATCTTCGGCAGCTTCCCAAGCGAGGTGATGAACAACGTCGCTCTGCTGGGCGTGCTGATGGGGTTGGGCCTCAACATCGTGGTCGGGTTCGCAGGTCTGCTGGACCTGGGGTACGTGGGCTTCTTCGCTATTGGGGCTTACACGATGGCGGTGCTGACCTCCCCACAGCTCAACTTCCCCATTGATATGGGTTTCTGGCAGGCGCTTCCCTTCGCCATTCTCATCTCCATCTTCTGCGGGATGCTGCTCGGCATCCCCGTTTTGAAGATGCGCGGCGACTATCTGGCTATCGTCACGCTCGGCTTCGGCGAGATTATCCGCCTGCTGGCGCTTTCCGACCTGATGCGCCCCCGGCTGGGCGGCGCGCAGGGCGTGACGCAGGTTGCTACTGCCAATTTTGCAGGCACCGAACTGACCACTCCGCAGACGCTCTATTACCTGCTTCTGGCATCGGTGGCGCTTACGTGGTTCATCTCGCGGCGGCTGCGGGACTCGCGCATCGGGCGCGCCTGGATGGCCCTGCGCGAGGATGAAGACGTGGCGGAGGCGATGGGTATCAACCTCGTCAGCACGAAGCTGATGGCTTTCGGCACGGGCGCGGCGATGGCGGGGCTGGGAGGCGCTATTTTCGCCGCCAAGCTGCAATCCATCGCGCCGCAGAGCTTCGACCTGCTCATCTCCATCAACGCGCTAGCCATCATCATCATCGGCGGCCTCGCCAGCATCCCCGGCGTCGTGGTCGGAGCGCTGCTGCTCATTGGCGTGCCCGAACTGCTGCGCGAGTTCAACGAGTACCGCCTGTGGGTCTACGGCATCATGATGGTCGTGATGATGCTGTTCCGCCCTGAAGGGTTCTGGCCGGAGGAGCACCGCCGCCGCGAGTTGCACGACACGGAGCCAGGCATCGAGGATTCGGCGACTGTCGGCATGGACCCCGCCGCCGCGCCGGGCCAATCTTAGGAGGAAGAGAGTTGGCACTACTCAGCGTCCAGAACGTTGTCAAGCGCTTCGGCGGCCTCGTCGCGGTGAACCAGTTCGCCTGGGAAGTACCAGAGAACGCTATCTACAGCATCATCGGACCCAACGGGGCGGGGAAGTCTACCCTCTTCAACTGCATCACGGGTTTCTACACGCCGGAAGAGGGAGTGATTCTTTTCCGGGGCGAGCGAATCGAAGGGCTGTCGCCGGACCGCATCGCGCGGCGGGGCATCAGCCGCACCTACCAGAACATCCGCCTCTTCTCCAACCTCTCCGCGCTGGAGAACGTGATGGTGGGGCTGCACAGCCGCCTGAAGACGGGGCTGTTCGGCGCGATTCTGCGAACGCCGGGCGTGATGAAGGAAGAGGCGTGGGCGGTGGAGGAGGCGCGCCGCCTCGTCAATTTCGTCGGGCTGCGCGGCAAAGGGGACGTTCTGGCGAAGAACCTTGCCTACGGGGACCAGCGCCGCCTGGAAATCGCCCGCGCGCTCGGCAGCGACCCGAAGCTGCTCTTCCTGGATGAGCCAACCGCCGGAATGAACCCCAGAGAGACGGCGGAGCTTACCGATTTCATTCGCCGCCTGCGGGATGAGTTGGGCATCACCATCGTGCTCATCGAGCACGACATGCGCGTGGTCATGGGCATCTCGGAGCATATCGCGGTGCTCGACTACGGCACCAAGATTGCCGAGGGGTCGCCCGCCGAGATTCAGAGCAACCCCCGCGTCATCGAGGCGTACCTGGGCAAGGGCGGAGCGGAGGCGGCGGAGGAGGGCATGGCGAGAGGAGAGAGCCGAACGGCTCCCGCGCCCGGCCTCTCCGGCGCGGCCCCGATGTAGACGAAGGACGAAAGAGGAAGGACGAATGCCGGAAGATGGCGTTCGTCCGTAGCTGTCGCTGAGTTTCCCCGAAGGCACGAGGTTCATGGCACTTCTGGAAGTCGAAAACCTGCATACCTATTATGGGAACATCCACGCCCTGAAGGGCCTCTCCATCACGGTGGAGGAGGGCGAGGTCGTTACGCTCATCGGCGCGAACGGCGCGGGCAAGAGCACGACGCTCAAGACCATCAGCGCCCTGCTGCGCCCCCGCCAGGGCAGCGTGCGCCTGCGCGGCGACGACCTGACGCAGTATCCGCCCCACGCCGTCACGGCGATGGGCGTGGTCCACGTCCCGGAGGGCCGCCGCGTCTTCGCGCAACTCTCGGTGGAAGAGAACATTGAGATGGGGGCCTACACTCGCAACGACAAGGCGGGCATCCGCGCGGATATGGAGCGGATGTATGAGTTGTTTCC
>DASVVH010000475.1:0-3849 GCA_036386615.1 Ardenticatenaceae bacterium | reverse complement strand
TCACTGAACGCCAGCGTGGCGGGCGCGATTCTCATCTACGAGGCCGTCCGCCAACGGGGTCAATAGACGCGTTTAAGCGTATCTACATTTGACACCAAGGCTAAATCGCCTATACTAATCCTCTGTCCGGCGGAGAGGCCGATGCTGACCGCGACAGAAGCGCCGGCATGGCGCAATGGTAGCGCAACGCACTTGTAATGCGTAGGTTATCGGTTCGAGTCCGATTGCCGGCTCCTCAATATGGGTCCGTGTCCCGAGCGGCAAAGGGGGCTGACTGTAAATCAGCTGCGTAAGCTTCGCAGGTTCGAGTCCTGCCGGGCCCACTCCTTAACAATTCAAAATGAGAAATGCAAAATTAAAAATGGGCGGCAACGACAGTCCGATGCCTAGCGCCGTTCAATTTTGCATTTTTAACTTTTCATTTTGAATTTCCGTTGTCCCGCCCGCGTAGCTCAGGGGCAGAGCACACCCTTGGTAAGGGTGAGGTCATGGGTTCAAATCCCATCGCGGGCTCTTTTGTTGTCCGATGATGATTAAGAAACGAGTACCTGACGGGCCTGGGAGATAAATCCCGGGCCTTTTGTTTTGTCGGCGCAGACTAGCTTATCCGGTCCTCGTCCCTCGGCTCTGCAAAGTACCCCTGCATCAACCGCTCCATCCACTCCGGGACGGTGGCTTCCTCGGCACGGTCAAAGGCTGGAACGTAGGGCTTGATGTCCAGCACGGGGGTTCCGTCAATGGCGTCCAGACCGCGCACGACCAGAGTGTTGCCTTTGACGCCGACTATCTCTACTGTCGTGATGCCGATGGGGTTGGGGCGGTGCTTGGCTCGTTGCGCGAAGATGCCGACCTCCGGCATGTCGTCGCGCCCGCGTGGCCGCCGCAGCAGGTCGCTCTCCGCGTCAAAGCTGGACTGGTGCATGTAGAAGACGATGAGGGCGTGGGAGAACTCTGTCAGGCTACGCAGCCCGGCAATGAAGGGTCTGTCCACGCGAATCTCGGAGACGACATCCCCCCAACCCTCGTCGCGCCCCTCTGCTACGGGCGACTGGACCACGCCGATTCGTCTCAGTGGTAGCTCCCCCTCGCCCAACTTGCCTCCTAACGCTGGTCAGCGCTGGCTATGCGGCTACGAATGCCTGCAAGCGCTGGATGACCTGCGGCAGCTTCTGGGCGACGTACTCGACCTCTTCCATCGTGTTGTCGTCGCCCAGCGAGAGGCGGAGCGCGGAGAGCGCCTCGCGGTAGGGGACACCCATCGCCGTGAGGACGTGGCTGGCGGCGTTGCGCCCGCTCGTGCAGGCACTGCCACTGCTCGCGGCGATACCCTCCATGTCCAGCCCCAGGAGCATGGCGTCGGCCTCGAAGCCCGCGCCCATCGTGAAGGAGGCGTGGCCCGGCAGTCGCTCCGTTGGGTGCCCGGTCAGCTTCGCCGTCGGAACGGCCTCCAGAATGGCGGAGATGAGGCGGTCACGCAGGGCGACGAGGTGGGCGTTCTTGCCCTCGCGGTCGGTGTGGGCGATTTCCAGCGCCCTTGCAAAGGCGACGATGTAGGGGACGTTCTGCGTGCCCGCCCGCTGGCTGTTCTCCTGGCCGCCGCCCGTCATGGTGGTGACGAAGGGCGTCCCGCGCCGGACGTACATCATCCCGACGCCCTTCGGCGCGTGGAACTTGTGGCCGCTGAGGGCCAGCATGTCCACGCCGAGCGCCTGCACGTCTAGAGGAAGGTAGCCGCCCGCCTGAACCGCGTCTACGTGGAAGACGGCGGGGTGGCCCTTCAGCAGGTCGCCAATCTCCGCGAGGGGCTGGACGGTGCCAACCTCGTTGTTGGCGTACATGATGCTGACGAGGATGGTATCGGGCCGCAAGGCTCGGCGGACCTCCTCGGCGTGGACCATGCCGTGCTGGTCTACGGGGAGAATCGTGACCTCGAAGCCCATCTCCTCTTCAAGCTGGTGCATGGTGTCGAGGACGGCCTTGTGCTCGATGGGCGTGGTGATGAGATGCCTACCCTGCGACTGGCGGGCGAGAGCGACGCCGCGAATGGCGAGGTTGTCACTCTCGGTGCCGCAGCCCGTGAAGATGACCTCGCGGGGGACGGCGTTCAGAATCCCGGCAACGGTGCGCCGCGCCGTCTCGATGGCCTGATGGGCCTTCTGCCCCAGGAAGTAGAGGCTGCTGGGGTTGCCGTACTGCTCGGTGAAGTAGGGCAGCATCGCTTCCACGACGCGCTGGTCTACTCGCGTGGTGGCGCTGTGGTCCATGTAAACGGTTGCGGGGCGCATCTGCCGCCTCCCTTCAGAAATGACGACGCGCCCGGTTCGGGGCGCGCATCGTACTCTGTCAATGATTCCTGTTCCCAACGCAGATTATAGGGGCGCGGCAGGGTGCTGTCAACGATACGGAGAAGGGAGTTTTGACTTCTGGGTACCCATTCTGGCGCGCTGCAATGAATTCGCAACGCACCAAAATAGAGAGCCGCCGATGGCTGTGCCACAGACGACGTGACTGCACCCCCGGCGACTACTGGTACAACGCGAGTCTCCAGACAGCTTATAAAGTTGGACAATGGAGAGGCACCGCAAACGGGCTGTATGCTGTTGCTTTCGTCCTTCGTCTTTCGTCCTTCGTCTGCGGCTAGTCCAACTTCTAGTGCAATCCTCCATTAGTCGAGCGCCGTTACGCCCAGAGCGGAGATAGGCTCCATGCTGGAGGATAGCGTTTCCCACCCCTCATCGGTGCTCTCGACGTTCGCCTTCAGAATCTCCCAGCCGTCCTCGCCGGACTCGATGCCGCCCGCCAGCACGACACCCTCTTCGTCGCAGGTGTAGTTGACGCGCTCACCGTTGACGGGGAAGGTCGCGCCCGTACCTGCCTCAGCGCAGACTGTGCCGTCTTGTAACTCGATGTGACTGACCAGCATCTCCTCGGTGGAGCGTACCTGAAAGGTGCCATTGCGATTCACAACGTTGGCGCGTGTAATCTGCCAGCCTTCCTCGCCAAGCACCGCCTCACCCGCCAGCACGACGATAGTGTTGCCGTCGGTGCCGCAGTCGAAGTTGGCGCGCTCGCCATTCACGGTGAAGGTCGCGCCTGTGCCCATAGACAAGCACCACAGGTCCGGCTCGGCGAAGGTGGCCTCACCCGTCAGGCTGAACGCCGCCTCCACCTCGTCCAGAGAGAGCACAAGATTGTCGAAGCGCTGCGCGTCCACGCTCCTCGAAGGGTAGGGATTTGCCTGCGGGAAGGTTGCCACGTAGACGCTATCATCGCTCTCAGCGACTACCTCGCCAACAGAAGGCCCCGGCTCGTCGGCAATCGCTTCCCAATCGACCTGGTCATAGACCGTGAAGGTCAGCAACGTCGCTTCACGGTTGGCGCGGTTGGTGGGGCTGTACATCCATTCAACGACGTAGCGGGCGTCGGGCATCCGGGCGGATGCCGCCGTGCCCCAGTAGTCGTTCCACTGGTAGGCACTCCGCAGCCACCTCTGCGGCAGCTTGAACTGGAAGCCCGCCGCCGGATAGGTGTAAATTCCCGCTTCAATCGCGCCCTGACTGGAGGTTGTGCCCGCCTGTGCGCGAGCAGGTGATGGCCGGGAGACAGCAAGCAACAGGGTCAAGACGAGCAACAGGGCCGCGACGATAGCAGTTGGCATTTTGGGCATGGTTATTCTCCTATCTGTGTGAATCACAGTCTGCCAAGGTGGCTTCAGCACCGTGCCAGGCACACTTTGCACAATAGGCAAAGTATAAGTCCACTCGTTCACTCACACATCAGGGGTATTCGGGAATTGGAGTGGTCCATTCCACCAAAGCATCTAAGCCATTTGCCGTAGGGAAGGAAGAC
>DASVVH010000474.1:0-13862 GCA_036386615.1 Ardenticatenaceae bacterium | reverse complement strand
TGCTCAGTTTCGTGCCCATCCAGGCGGCACAACTCGGCTTCAGCGCGCTGGCAATCGGCACGCTCTTCACACTTCGCGCCGCCGCCTCGACGGTGACGCGGCTGCCAATCGGCATCCTGAGCACGCCGCGCTGGAGCCACCGCCTGATGCTGCTCTCCCTCGCGTTGGGGGGCGGCGCGCTCATCGGGCTGGCGCAGTTTACGCGCTACGGCTTCGTGGCGATGGCGCTGGCGGTAGAGGGGATTGCATACGGCATGTTTCTGACGGCGGGCCAAGCCTTCGTGAGCCAACGCGCGCCGCAGGCGCAACGGGGCGCGGCGCTGGGGGCATACAACATGGCAGGGGGACTGAGCGCTGCCGTCAGCCCTTTCGTACTGGGGGCCGTCGCCGACCGGGCCGGGCTGGGCACGGTTTTCTGGATGGTGGGCCTGCTCGCCCTGGCGGGCGCGGCCCTTCTCGTCATACCATTCGAGCGTTTAGGGTGGGAGGGGTAAGCACTCCCGCCGATGTCGTCTGTCGCGCGTTGTCTATCGTTCAGAGGAGGAGAAGAAGAGTATGTTTCGCAGAACTGTCATGCCGTTGTTGTTGCTGCTCGTCCTGCTGGTGAGCCTGGCCGCCTGTGGCGGCGCTGCTCCAGCACCCCAGACGAACGAGCCTGAGACTGAGGCCCCGGCGGAAGCCGAGGCGACGGAAGCGCCCGCCGAGGAAGAGGCACCTGCCGAGGAGGAAGCGGCTCCTACCGAGGAGGCTCCTGCTGAGGAAGCGGCCCCCACCGAGGAGGCTCCTGCCGAAGCCGAGGCGACGGAGGCTCCCGTTGAGGAGGAGACCGCCGAGGAGGCCCCCAGCGCCGAGGCTGGTGGGGGGACGCTGGTCATCGCCATCGCGGAGGACACTGTCTCGTACGACCCAGGCCGGGCCTACGAGACGACCCCAGCCATCGTTCACAAGGCGACCTATGACACCCTCGTGACCTTCCCGGCGGGTGGCGTGGAGACCATCGAGCCACTGCTGGCGGAGGAGTGGGAGATTTCGGAGGATGGGACGGTCTACACCTTCACCCTGCGTGAAGAGGCGACCTTCTCCAATGGCGACCCCGTGACCGCCGAGGACGTGGTGTTCTCGTTCAACCGCATGAAGAACATCCAGGGCAACCCGTCCTTCCTGGCCGAGACCATCGAGAGTGTCGAGGCTGAGGATGAGCAGACGGTGGTTCTGACCTTGAGCCAACCGGACCCCGCGCTGCTGGCGAAGCTGGTCTTCTCGGCGTTCGCGGTGGTGAATCAGGAAGAGGTCGAGGCGCAGGGCGGCACTGCCGGGGAGGATGCCTCCACCGAAGACGCCGCCGAGGAATGGCTGAACAGCAACTCGGCGGGCAGTGGCCCGTATGTGCTGGAAAGTTGGGAGCCGGGCGTCGAGACGGTGCTGGTTCGCAACGAGAACTACTGGGGCGAGGCACCTGCCATCGAGCGCGTCGTTATCCAAAACATCCCCGAAGCGGCCACGCAGAAAATCCAGTTGGAGGCGGGCGACATTGACCTCGCTATGGACCTGAGCGCCGATCAGGTGGCCTCGCTCTCCGGGGCCGAGGTGTACCAGAGCTTGAGCGACACCATCTTCTTCCTGCTGATGAACCAGGACGAGGAGATTGGCGGGCCGATGAGTGACCCACTCGTGCAGCGGGCCGTGCGGCTGGCGCTGGATTACGAGGGCATCGTCGCGCTGACTGGCGGCGAGGCGGTCACGCCTGCTTCGGTCATCCCCGTCGGCTTCGCGGGGGCCTATGGGCCGGAGCAGGCAATGGAGCGGAACGTTGAGGAGGCGCAGGCGCTGCTGGCCGAGGCGGGGTACGACGACGGTCTGGACGTGGAATTGGAGTATCCCGATTTCACCTTCGGCGGCGTGAACTTCTCGACCCTTGCCCAGAAGGTTCAGGCGGACCTCGCCGAGGCGGGCATCAACGTGACGCTGGCACCCACCGAGCTTCAGGTGGCGTTGGAGAATTACCGCCAGGGGCTTGAGCCGTTCGGCCTGTGGCTGTGGCTCCCCGACTACCGCGACCCGCTCGACTACGTGGAGTTCCTTCCCGAAGGCGTCGTGGGCGAGCGCGCCAACTGGATGGACGACAACGCGGATGAGACTATCCTCCAACTGCGCGACGACCTTCAGGTGGAGCAGGACGAGGCGGCCCGCGAGGAGATGTACGCGCAGATGCAGGACTACCTACAGGAGCAGGGACCATACGCGGTGCTCCTCCAGCCGGGGGTCCAGATTGGCCTAAGCCCGCGCGTGCAGAACTTCGCCTACAACCCGCAGTGGCGCGTGGACGTGGCCCAACTCTCGCTCGCCGAGTAAGCAGGTTCACGCCCGACGCTGGCACAGATGAGAGGAGGCGCGCAGAGGGCGCGTCTCCTCCAACCCTTCTTTCGAGTACCGGACCATGAATATTTTCTTCTACGTGGTCAGGCGGGTGTTGCTGACCATACCGCTGCTCATCGGCATCACGCTCATGGCCTTCATCATCTCGCACGCGGTTCCGGCGGACCCAATCACGGCGAATCTGGGGCAGCGGGCGATGTCCGACGAGCGTATCGTCGCGGCCTTCCGCGCGGAGTGGGGGCTGGATCGCCCTGCCCACGAGCAGTATCTCATCTACGTTCAAAACCTGCTGCGCGGCGATCTGGGACGCTCCATCAAGAGCCGCCGCCCGGTGATGGAAGACTTGAAGGCGTACCTGCCCGCCACCATCGAGCTTGCCAATACCGCCATCCTCACGGGCATCGCGGCGGGCCTCTTTTTCGGCGTCATCTCGGCAGTGAGGCGCAATAGCTGGGTAGACCATCTGGTGCGGGTGCTGTCGCTGCTGGGCGTGAGCGTGCCCGTTTTCTGGTTCGCGCTGGTGATGCTTTACCTCTTCTACGCGCGGCTCGGCTGGTTTCCGGGGCCGGGGCGGCTGGACGTGGGGCTGACGCCCCCGCCGCAGGTGACGGGGCTGCTGACGGTGGACGCGGTGCTCGCCCGCGACTGGGTCGTCTTCCGAAACGCCGTCGGGCACCTGATGCTGCCCGCCTTCGTGCTGGGGAGCTTCGCGACGGGGCTGATTGCCCGCGTGACCCGCTCGGCGATGCTGGAAGTGCTGGGGCAGGATTACATTCGCACGGCGCACGCCAAGGGGCTGCGGCTTCGCGGCGTGGTGCTGCGGCACGCGCTCCGCAACGCGCTCATCCCCATCGTGACGGTCATCGGCTTCTCGTATGGCGGGCTGCTGGCGGGTACGGTGCTCATCGAGAACATCTTCGCATGGCCGGGCATCGGGCAGTACGCCTATCGCGCCTCCACCTCGCTCGACTTTCCCGCAATTATGGGCGTCAGTCTGTTGATTGCCCTCATCTTTATCTTGACGAATCTGGTGGTGGACCTGCTCTATTTCGTGCTGGACCCCCGGCTGCGTAGCTAGGCCGGGGACGGAAACCTGTTGTAAACCGGGACAAAGCAGATGAGTTCTCATACAGTGGCCTCTCGGCCTTTGACGGCGATAGGCCCTACCGAAGAGGGAAGGCAGCGGCGCGGGCGTGCCGTAGCACGCTTCCTGCGCCGGAACCCCCTGGCCCTGCTGGGCCTCACCCTGTTTCTGCTTTGGGTGGCACTGAGCGTTTTCGCGCCCCTCGTGGCTCCTTACGGCCCGCTGGAACAACACATTGTAGACCGCCTTCAGGGGCCGAGCGGTACCTACTGGTTCGGGACTGACCAGTTGGGGCGCGACAACTTCAGCCGCGTCCTGTACGGCGGGCGGCTCTCGCTTCCGGCGGGGCTGGCGGTGGTGGTTCTGGCAGGGCTTATCGGCACGACACTGGGAGCCGTCGCGGGGTTCGTCGGCGGCTGGGTGGACGAGTTGCTGATGCGGCTGACCGAGGTCTTCATGGCCTTCCCGACAATCATCCTGGCGATGGCGATTGCCGCCGCGCTGGGGCCGAGCCTGCTCAACGCAGTCTTCGCGATGGTGGTGGTCTGGTGGCCGAACTACGCGCGCGTGGTGCGGGCGCTCGTGCTGACGGTCAGGAACAACGAGTACGTGGACGCGGCCCGCGCGCTGGGCGCGCACGACGCGCGGATTTTGTGGCGCACCGTGCTCCCCAACTGTATCTCCCCGGTGCTGGTGCTGGCGACGCTGGACCTTGGGAACGCCATCCTGATTTTCGCGGGCCTGAGCTTTCTGGGGCTGGGGCCGGAGCCATCCACACCGGAATGGGGCCGCATGGTGGCGGACGGTATTCAATATTTCGACCAGTGGTGGGTGGCCGCCTTTCCCGGCTTCGCCATCTTCACGGTGGTCATCGCGTTCAACTTCATTGGCGATGGGCTGGGGGATTCCCTGGACCCGCGCATACGGAAAGGACTATAGGAGAGAGCAATGCCGGATTTCAAGAAGCGTTTGAGCGCCGTGCAGGAGGCGATGGCGAGCGAGGGAGTGGACCTGCTTTTCCTGCCCCGTTCGGCCAACCTCCAGTACCTCACGGGCATCCCCCGCGAGGAGCAGAACTTTGGCAACACCATGTACCCCGGCGAGTGGCTGACGGGGGCTTGGATTACGCGGGACGGCGCGCCCGTCCTGACGGTGCCCCGAATGCTTGCCGCGTTTCACCTGGACGTTGACGCCAGTGGCTACGACGTGCGCGTTTTGCCCGACGCGGGCGACCCGCTTGACCTCGTGCGCGGCGTGCTGGGGAGCCTCGATTTGCCCTCTGGGGCGGCGGTTGCTCTGGATGATCGCGCCTGGGCCGAGGGGCTGCTGGCACTTCAACGGCTGCTGCCGGAGGCGCGCTACCAGACAGCCTCGTCCATCCTGACGCCACTGCGGATGATTAAGGACGACGAGGAGATTGCCATCATGCGGCGCGCGGGCGAGATTACCGAGGCGGCTTACGAGGCAAGCCTCGCCACGCTGCGGCACGGCATGACGACGCTGGACCTGATAACCGAGGTCAATTTCCAACTGAAGCGGCACGGCGCGACGACCAACTCCTTCGTCACCGCCTTCTACAACATGGGCAAGAACTTTCCGTTCGACTTCCACAACCGCGAGGAGGTCCAACTCATCCCGCTCGATGCGCCTGTCTCGGTCTCCTTCGACTTCGGCGCGGTCTACGAGGGCTACTGCTACGACTTCGGGCGCTCGGTCTTCTTCGGGGAGCCGAACGAGGAGTACCGACAGGTCTACCAGTTGGTGATGGAGTCGCAGGCGGCGGGCATCGCGGCGCTGCGGGAAGGCAACACCTGCGAGCAGGCCGACGCTGCCGCCCGCGCAGTCATCGAGGAGGGAGGATACGGATATGCCTTCCGCCACCGCCTGGGTCACGGTATCGGGATGGACGTTCACGAGCCGCCCTTCCTGACCAAGGGCGACACGACGGCCCTGCGCGACGGGATGTGCTTCACGGTGGAGCCGAGCATCTTCATCCCTCATCACCTGGGGGCGCGCGTGGAAGACGTGGTGGTTGTGCGCGGCGGGGGCGGCGAGCCGTTGACCACAGGATACCAGCCGTTGCGAGTCATCGAATAGGAGGGGCGAATGGAACGCCAGCGAATTGCGAGTGGAACCCCCTGGGAAGCGATGGCGGGCTACTCCCGCGCCGTGCGCGTGGGCGAGCACGTCTACGTATCAGGCACAACGGCCTCGAACGAGCGAGGCGAGGTGCAGCACCCCGGCGACGCGGCGGCGCAGACTCGCTACATCCTTCAAAAGATCGAGCGGGCGCTGGCCGAGGCGGGAGCCACGCTTGAGGACGTGGTGCGGACGCGCCTCTTCGTCCGCAGCCTTGACGATTGGGAGGCGGTGGCCCGCACGCACGGGGAGTTCTTCGCCTCCATCCGCCCCGCCAACACGCTGGTGCGGGCGGAGCCGATTAGCCCAGAGATGCTTGTCGAGATTGAGGCGGAGGCCGTTATCTCCTCAAGCGCTCAACAGGAAGCTCCATGACTGACCGCGCCCTGACGCTCGACCAGCTTCTATCCATCTCCGGCATCGGCGCGGGCGCGTATGGTGGCGGAGACGTGATTCGCTGGTCGCCCGATGGAGGTTCGCTCCTTGTTCACGCGAGCCTGGGCGGAGGGAGCGAGTTGTGGCAGGTGGCGCGCGCGGGCGGCTTCCCGCGCCGCGTGACGAATGGAATGAGCGCGCTGCCGTTTCTGGCAAGCCCCCAGCAGAGCTACTCGCCGGGTGGGCGATGGATTGCCTATCTTGGTGAGGTGGAGGGCGCGACGGAGGTGTGGCTGTGGGACCGCGAGGACGGCCAGCAGCGCCCACTGACCCGTCTCGGTAACAATATCTCCAGCTATAGTTGGGCACCGGACGGGCAGAGCCTCGCTGTTGCCAGCAACCGCCGGGGCACCTACGACATCTACTGCGTCGCCGTCCCTTCCGGCCAGGCCACGCGGCTGACGCGGGACGAGCGTTACGAGGTCTCGCCCGTCGTGACGCTGGACGGGAGCCGCGTGCTCTATGTCCGGCTGGATGAGCGGTGGACTGACCACGAGATTGTCTCCATCGCGCCGGATGGCAGTGACGCTAGAGTGATTGCCACCGATGAGGACTTCTTCGACTACCACTACGGGCGCACCTTCGGCCTTCCCCTCGTCTCGCCCGACAGCCAGCAGGTGCTCTTCCGTTCCCACCGGAGCGGCTGGATAAATTACTGGCGCGTGCCCGTCACCGGAGGCGAGCCGCAGTCACTCTGCCCGCAGGAGTGCGACCAGAGCGGCGCGGCGTGGTCCCCAGATGGACGGCAGGTTGCCTTCATCTCCAACACCAACGGCACGCTCTCGCTGTGGCTCTGCAACGCGGATGGAAGCGGCCTGCGCCCCCTCGTGCAGCCGGAGACGGGCGTCTGTCAGGCCCCTACTTGGTCGCCGGATGGGCGGACCATCGCCTATCTCTTTTCCAGCACCACCGACCCGCAAGACCTGTGGACCGTAGAGGTCGAGACGGGAGAGAGGCGGCAACTCACGACTTCGACGCCTGCCGGAGCGGTGCGCGGGCTGCTGAACGTGCCGCAGAAGGTCTGCTACCCCAGCTTTGACGGGCTGCCCATCCACGCCTACCTGTACGCGCCCACGCGCAGGGAGCCGGGGCGGCGATACCCCGGCGTCATCCTCGCGCACGGCGGCCCCACTATGCAGTTCTTCGACGCCTACGACCCACTGGCGCAGTTCCTCAGCAGCCAGGGCTACGCCGTGCTGATGCCGAACGTGCGCGGCAGTTCGGGCTACGGGCGGGAGTTCGAGAAGCTTAACGACGGCGATTGGGGCCACGCCGATTTGCAGGACACGATTGCCGGGACCGACTTCCTGCGGATCTTCGAGTGGATAGACCCCGACCAGATGGGCATTACGGGAACCAGCTACGGCGGCGTCCTCAGCATGGCGGCGGTGTGCAACGCGCCGGGTGCCTTTCAGGCCGCCGCGCCTCACGCGGGCTACGCCGACTGGATTCATGCTTACTACGAGCAGGAGAAGCGGCACCTGCAACTGCTGCGCTACGAGTTCGGCGACATCGAGACTCACGAGGAGGTCTATCGCCACTGCTCCCCTATCTTCAACGCGGCGCGGGCGGGGACGCCGGTCCTGGTGCTTCAGGGCGAGGGGCAGTTGCCCCGCTCCGATGCCTCGTACCACTTCGTTGACGCCCTGCGGAAGGAGTACAAGGCGGTGGAGCACCGCGTCTACCGCGAGGAGTGCTACTACGTCCGCACGCGCCCAAACGTGCGCCAGATGTTTCTGGACCTACTCGCCTTCTTCGACAGGCACCTCAAAGGGTAGCGCGGGCCGCGCCTCGTTATAGAGAATTCCCATGCGCTTCTCCGTCCGCTTCAACAACGACCTGCCCACTCACCACTACCCCCGGCTGGCCCAGGCTGCCGAGGCGGCGGGCTTCCATCAGTTTTGGGTCAGTGACGACCTTTTCCTGCGGGGGGTCTGGCCCATCCTCACCGCCTGCGCCTTTGCGACCGAGCGAATACAGGTTGGCACGGGCCTCGTCAACCCGTACACGATGCATCCGGCTGAGATGGCGATGCAGGCTGCCGCGCTGGACGAACTGAGCGGAGGACGCTTCAACCTGGGCCTGGGCGCGGGCGCTGGCGACTTTCTGGCGTGGGTGGGGCAGGCGCAGGAGCGCCCCCTGACCCGCACTGCCGAGACGCTGCGGGTGCTGCGGGCGCTCTTCGCGGGCGAGCGCGGCCCCTTTGACTACGAGGAGCTTGGAGGGTGGAGCGAAGAGGCGTATCTGCGCTTCCCCACGCGCCGGGTTCCTCTATACGTCGGGGCGATGAGTCCGAAAATGCTCCGCCTGACCGGGGCCGCCGCCGATGGTGGCCTTCCCCTGCTCTTTCCGCCTGAACACTTCGCCGAGGTCATCACCTACGTGCGCGCGGGGGCAGCCGAGGCGGGCCGGAGCATGGACGAGGTGGACGTGGCGGCCTGCCTGTGGGTCTCGGTGGCGGAGGACCGCGCGGCGGCGGAACGGGTGCTGCGCGAGAAGATTGCCTATTACGGGCACGCCTTGAGCGACCTGATTCTGGAACGACTGGGGGTGGCGCGGGAGGAGTTCGCTGAGATCGAGCGGGCGGTGCAGGTGGAACACGACATGGAACGGGCGCAGGCACTGGTCACGGAGCCAATGCTGCGAATCGGAATCGTCGGGAGCGCGGGCGACCTGATTGAGCGGTTGGAGGGGCTAGTCGGGATGGGTGCCACCCATCTCAGCTTCGGCCCACCCCTCGGCCCGGACCCAATGGAGGCCATCGCTATTCTGGGGCGCGAGGTGCTACCGCATTTTATGTGAACTAGGGCTTACAAAAGCTTACATTGAAAGGCGATGATGTAAGCCTTTATTGACATAAAGTTGTAAATGGAGAAGCCTGCCTGCTCTCCAGCCTGGACAGGAGGCAGGGAGCATGCAACAATCCGTCGCATTAAGTCTCTATGTGTAAAATACTCGAAGCGCCTGCAATCGCTCGGTTTAGTGCAACATCCTGGGTGGATCCCCTTAAGGTCGCTTCGCAGATTCACTTCGTTCAGGATGACAAGTAAGTAGCTAGACCTTACTTGATGGATGCCTGAGCAAAGACCACTGTATGCGAACCTCGTGAAACAGTACATTAAGGCCCTGTGGTGGCACTCCTAACAGGAAGAAGAAAGGGAACTATGCCAGAGTCGGCTCTGGGTCGTCTCTCCATCGCCTTTCAGGGCGACAAGCCGCTGCGCGAGTATGGCGAGCTTGCGACGATGGTCGAGCAGTACCCGTTCGATACCATCAGCCTCTACGCGGACCTGCTCTTCCAGCCTCCATTCACTCCCCTGCTTCTCATGGCGCAGGCGACCCGCCGCGTGAACGTCGGGGTCGCTGCGGTCAATCCCTTCCTGTTTCATCCCCTCACCGTCGCTGGTGACATTGCGCTGCTGGACGAGGCGTCCGGCGGGCGGGCCTATCTGGGCGTCGCGCGCGGCGCGTGGCTGGACGCTATCGGTCTGGAATCGCGGGACGGCCCCCGGCGGATGCGCGAGTTTATCGAGGCTGTCAACCACCTTTTGGCGCGTGACCCTACTTCATACGCTGGCAAGCACTTCCGGCTGGCAGAGGGAGCGACCTTGCGCTGGCCTCCCATTCGGTCGCGGGTGCCTGTCATGGTAGGCACCTGGGGGCCGGAGACCGTCGCGGCGACGATTCACCTGATGGACGATGTGAAAATCGGAGGCTGCGTCAATCCGGCGATGGTCCGGCGGATGCGCGAGTATTTGCGGCAGGCCGCTACAAAGGCGGGTGTGGACGACGAGTGCGTTACCATCACGGCGGGGGCTGTCTGCGTCGTCGCGGAGGACGGCGCGCTGGCCCGCGCGATTGTGCGGCGCGAGTTGGCGCTCTACCTTCCCGTCGTCCTCTCGCTGGACACCAGCGAACCGATTGACGAAGAGGAACTCGCCCGCGTGCAGGCAGGGGTGGAGCGGGGTGACTTACAGGGTGCCGCCGACTCCATCAGTGAGGCAACGCTGCGCCGCTTCGCCCTCGCCGGAACCCCTGAAGAGGTTGCCCGGCACTGCGGCGAGCTTTTCGACGCGGGGGTGGGCCGCATCGAGTTCGGTACGCCGCATGGGTTGAGTGAGGTAGAGGGAATCCGGCTGCTGGGGGAGCGGGTGCTGCCCGCGCTCCGGTAGGGGTTCAAGGGTAGACGAAGGACGAAAGACGAAGGACGAATGTAACGGCATACGGGTCGCGTGCGTTGCCTCTGCTTTAGTCCAATCTCTAACTGAATTCTCTAAAGATGAGGAGATAGTATGATTGAAGAAGCGGCATCGCGTGATGAGTTTGTGCTGTGGGATTTACAGGTGGTTGTCGAAACCATCGGCGGCAACTGCACCTGTGACATGGCGGTTGGAGACTTCTTTGAACTGAAGGGCGGCAAGCTTTTCATTCCAGAGGGCAGACATTTCTGTGTCTACGCGCTGCAATCAACGCTGCCGCTCCTGCCAGCCAAACAGCGCTCCCTCCACCCGGCGGACTGGATGGAGACTGACACGCGGGTCGCCTGCCCCGACCCTATCTGCCAGCTCGTCATGCGCGTGGACCGTGTCGCGCCGCGCCGCCTGCGACATGACGACGTTAGCGGCGTCCCGATGGACACGAGTGCTTGATATAAATGGGGTTCTCTTACCCGCTAGCGAGATAGGATGAACGGAACTGGTCCGCAATCTGTAGTAGCCGTCGCGGGGGGTGTGGGCGGCGCGAAGCTGGCCGAGGGGCTTCAGCAGCGGCTCGGTTCGCGCCTCACCATTGTCGGGAACGTCGGCGACGACGAGGAGTTCTGGGGCCTCCACGTCTCGCCCGACCTCGACACGGTGACTTACTGGCTGGCGGGCGTGAACGACGAGACGCGCGGCTGGGGGCTGCAAGAGGAGACGTGGCGCACCTTCGAGACGCTGGAGCGCATCGGCAGCGACCCCTGGTTCCGCCTGGGGGACCGCGACCTCGCTACGCACCTCACCCGCACCGCTCTTCTCCGCGAGGGCAAGAGCCTGACGGAAGCCACCGAACGGCTGACACGCGGCTGGGGGGGGCAGGCGCGGCTCCTACCGGCTACTGACGATAGGCTGCGAACCTTCATCGAGACGGACCAGGGGAGGCTCGGCTTTCAGGAATACTTCGTCAAGCATCGGTGGCAGCCCGCCGTCCGCGCTATCCACTTCGCGGGGGCCGACTCCGCCCGCGCCACGCCGCAGGTGCTGGAAGCCATCGAGCAGGCGGAGGCTATCATTCTCTGCCCCAGCAACCCCCTCATCAGCATCGGCCCGATTCTTGCGGTCAACCCCTTGCGCGAGGCGCTGCGAGAGGCGCAGGCTCCCGTCGTCGCGGTCAGCCCGCTCGTCGGCGGGCAGG
This sequence comes from Ardenticatenaceae bacterium, assembly GCA_036386615.1. Taxonomy (GTDB): domain Bacteria; phylum Chloroflexota; class Anaerolineae; order Ardenticatenales; family Ardenticatenaceae; genus DASVVH01. Next base: position 2,437 of record DASVVH010000474.1, on the reverse strand, counting down.
CCATCAAAGGCCCGGCGGCAAAGATATTCGCTGAGTTGGGCGAGGAACCCAGCGCCCTCGCCGTCGCCCGCCGCTACGCCGATTTTCTTGACGGTTTCCTTCTGGATGAGCAGGACGCTCGCGAGGCTCCGGCTATCGAGGCACTTGGCCTCCGCGTGGCACTGGCTGACACGCTCATGCACGACGCGCCCTCCCGCCTTCGCGTGGCCGACGCCGCGCTAGGCTTGAGCGCGGAATGTGGAACGCGGAACGCGGGGTGAACCGCGAACCGCCTCGTTTGGCAGTAAGAATTCCAATGCCTTCCAGGGCAATGCCACCTTGCAATTAGCTATGCGGAAACTTAGAAATAACATGCTAGCACTACTGGTCTTTTTTTCTTGCTAATACTGGCCGATACTGGCCGATACTGGCCTTTCGTGGACTGGCACCTCTTGTCCTGGCCTGCGCCCCTCTCCAACCCTCCGGCCAGCCACCCTGTTAGAGTTGCATTTTTCGCCCCTCACCCTTAAAGTTACGCCAACGTTCAGCCTGTCTCTCGTCCATAGTCTAAACTATGTGGGTTCTGATTCCAGCTAAATCCGCAAACCGCGCCAAGAGCCGCCTCGCCTCGCTCGTGAGTGAGGAGGCGCGCGCGGTGCTGGCGCGAACGCTGCTGGCGCGTGTGCTCACCGTCGTCACGCATTGTCCGGCCATCAGCAACGCCGTCGTCATCAGCGACGACCTGGGATTGCGAACCATCGCGCGGCTCTTCGGCTATCACGCCATCCCAGACCCCGGACCCGAACCGGACCTCAACGCGGCACTGGAGGCGGGACGCCGCTACGCTGTGGAGCGCGGAGCCGAGGCGGTTCTCGTTCTGCCAACGGACCTTCCCTGGCTCACCAAAGAGGCATTGAATGCTTTCATGGAGAGAGTTGGGCAGGAGGAGCGCGTGGTCGGCATCGCGCGTGACCGCGAGGGGTTGGGCACTAACGCGCTCTTCCAGCGCCCCGCCCATGCTATTCCCTTCCGCTTCGGCCTTGGCAGCGCACGGTGCCACGTCGCTCTGGCGGAAAAGGCCGGGCTGCCCGTCGTCGAGTGGGATGACCCGACCTTCGCCTTCGACCTCGACTCGCCTGAAGACTGGCAGCGCCTCGTCGCCTGACGGGAGCGCGGGTGCTATTGTCTACCTACTGTAACCGTCCATCGTCCGCCGTCCATCGTCCAAAGGGGGACTTCTCATGGCCGACCGCGTTGCTATGTACCTGCAAGATGCTCACGAGATAACGGAGGGCATCGAGTTCGTTCAATACGCTGAGGCGCACAACTTCGAGGCGGTCTGGCAGGCGGAATCTCGCCTTGTGCGGGACGCTATCGTGCCGATGGCTGCCTTCGCCGCCACGACGAGCCGCATCAAAATCGGCTCCGGCGTCATCAACAACTGGACGCGCAACGCGGCGATAATCGCGGCTACCTTCCTCACTCTGGATGACCTCGCGCCCGACAGGATTATTCTGGGCATCGGCGCGTGGTGGGACCCTCTCGCGCGCAAGGTGGGCATCGAGCGCCGCAAGCCGCTCCTCGCCATGCGTGAGGTCGTCGAGAGCACGCGCCGCCTCCTCAACATGGAGCGGGTTAGCTACCAGGGCGAGTTCGTCCAGTTCGACGACATCCAACTGGACGTGGTGCATGGCCGCAAGACGCCGCGCAATGTGCCCATCTACATCGGCGCGACGGGGCCGCAGATGCTCGAACTGACGGGGGAGATCGCGGATGGCGTGGTGCTGAACTACCTCGTCTCGCCGCGTTACAACCAGGAGGCGCTTGAACGGCTGGAAGCGGGGGCAAAGAAGGCGGGCAAGACGCTCGACCAGATAGACCGCCCGCAACTCGTCGTCTGCTCGCTCGACAATGACCGGAAGAAGGCGCTGGACAACGCGCGCAAGCTGGTGACGCAGTACCTGGGGCAGCAGCCGCACATCATGAAGGCGAGCGGCGTGTCGCAGGAGCTACTTGACGAGATTAATCAGGTGCTGACGTGGCCCGCGACGGAAGAGGAGATCGAGCGGGCGATGGAGCTTGTGCCGGACGATGTGGTGCAGATGATTACGGCCTCCGGCACGCCGGACGAGTGCCGCGCCAAGGTGCGCGAGTACGTGGAGAGCGGGGCGACCTGTCCTATCCTCTACCCGCTTGGCGACGATGTTCACACCATGATAGACGCCTTCGCGCACGGCTATAGCGGGGAATACGGCAGGGCTGAGGAGCAGTAGGAGGTCCGGGGAGATAGGCGAGGATCAGCCTTGAAGAGCCAGATTGCGGCGTGCGTATCGGGCACAAGAGAAGAAATCGTTACACGTCACGGTCCCAGACGGACCATAATTCACGCCGGGCCTCGTCTATCTCTTCTGCGGAGGGGACGGGTCCGCCGAGGTGCTTCAAGGCACCATACAAGGAT
>DASVVH010000473.1:0-25626 GCA_036386615.1 Ardenticatenaceae bacterium | reverse complement strand
CGTCCGCGTGTCGTGCGACATCTCTATGCCGTCGCCGGAGTTGCCGCTGATGACATTGCCGTAGCTCCGCAGCGAACCGCCAATCCAGTTGTTGTAAGGGCCGCTGCCCAGGTCAACCCCGTCGCTGCCGTTGCGGAGGGCGGTTCGGCCATTCTGCGCCACGCCGACATGGTTTCCGATGATTCGCACATCGTGAACCCGGCCCTCGATGTTGATGCCGTCGTTCCCGTTCCCGGCCACGATGTTCCGCGCCGCGGCAACCTCGGTCAGCGTCAGGCAGCCGACGAACTGGTTATTGGCGTCGTAATAGCCGCAGCCAATCACGTTATAGGCGGGCGTGTACAACATGCTCAGGCCATAGAGTGAACTTCCCAGCCCCTGCACGAAGGTGTTCGCCGCGTTGGTGCCGAGAAAGTTTCCCTGAACCTCCGTGTGCGTGGCGGGTCCGTAGAACCGCAGTTGGCGCGCGAAGTTGTAAATCGCCAGCCCGCGAATCACGTTGTGGGGCGTGTTGATGCGGATACCGTCGTAAGAGGGCGAGCCTCGAATCTCGATTTTAATCTGCGCGTTGCCCCCCGCCCTCAGCGTGTTGGGCGAGGCCCCACACTGCGTGTAGCCGTCAATCGTCACGCCATCCCAGTAGGCGTCGTCAATGGTCAGGTAAGAGGCTGGTTGAAGCGTCACGAGGCTGGGGCACGAACCGTCGGGGTTACGAACATCGAAGCTGACCGTCTCCGGGCCGGGCCGGATGTTCGACTCCTGAAGTGCCGCGCGCAGCGTGCAGCTATCCACCCGCGTCTGGCAGAGGCCATTGCCGGGGCTGCTGTCACCCTCGTCGCCCGCCGAGTTCACGGTGAACTCCACGAGTGCCGCGACCGCGCGCTCGTCCACCTCCGGCAGCGCGGAAGCGCCTACCTCATTGAGGACCAACTGCACGTCGGCCACGTCAAGGCAGCCGCTGCCATCCACGTCGTAGCCCGCCACCTCCGGCGTGAGGCACAGGCCGTCCGGCTGAAGGTCGCTCCACGCGGCGATGGCAGCCCAGGCGTCCGAGGCGTTCACAACCTGATTACCCGTCAGGTCGAAGCGGGCATCGAAGGTCGAGGCTTCCGGCTCCTGTGCCGCCGTCAGTCCGGGGCGGAGTAGCACCGCCAGCGCGAGGAGACCCACTGCAAGCAAGGCGACACGGCGGCACTGTCCGAGAATGGAGTGAGACATCCGATTGCCTTTCAGGCTACCAAGCGGTCACAACGAGAACGATCCGGCTACCTGCCAGCCACGTCAATAACGGCGTCGAGGCTGTCCTGCGGGAGTGTCGCGCCCTGCGGGTCCACCAGCTTGACGCCTTGCAGGTGCAGAGCGTACTGCCCCGGCTGCTCGACGTAGAAGGTGAAGGTCGCCAACTCCACGCGCCCATTCGCGCCCTCAGCCTCCTGCTGCGCGCGGCCCTGTAGCACCTCGGAGCAGTTCCCGACGGGGCAGGAGGCCGCGCCGATAACCACCGAGTCACTGCGGAAGACGGGGCCGAGCGCCAGCAAATCGCGCCCACTGCTGCCCAACTGTTCGGGCAACTGCGCCCCGGTCAGCCTGAGTTGGGCCGGGTCGTACTGGACGGCAGCCTGAAAACCGCCCAGGTTGCGGGCGTTGTCGGCCACGAGCCTGACCTCGATGAGGTCGCCCGCTGCCGCGCCCTGTGGCACCTCCAGGCTGACGGTCGTGCCTGCCTGCGCGGCGGTGGCCCTGCCGTTGAAGAACGCGCCACCCGCCAGCGCCAGCAGCGCGAGGGCGAGGAGTAGGATAAACGGTGTTTTTCGCCGTAGCATGGCTCTGCCTTCTATCGGACCTGATGGACTATCAATTGGGAAGAGGACGCGCTCAAGGGGATGATTTTGAGCACGGGTTTTTCAGGGTTGAAACGGGACTTCATCGAGGCTGTTTCGTCGTTTCGCTATCCTGCACAGGGAGCGTGAGTTCCCTGTTTCCAACTAAAAAGCTGCGCTCTAAGGATGGGGTGTGTCCGAGCGCATTCAATCCTACGTATCAATTACTTCGGCGGGAGCGTAGATTAACTCTACCCCTTCATAATACTACAATCATCGAATAATGCCAAAAAGCGAAGCGCAAAATCAGCAGGAGGCGCTATTACGATTCGACGCGCATTTCGGGCGCGAGCGCGACGCTCAACGCGCCGGAATCCTCGGTCTCCGCGTTAAGAAAAACATAGGCAAGCCGCCCGAAGTAGCGCCGGAACCCATACCGGACAGGCCATTTGAGGAGCCGAACGGTGGCTTTCCCGCCTGCCATCGCCTCCTCGTCGCGCGTCCATTTGCGGACGACCGCCAGCGCGCAGGCGAGGTTCAAAACCTCCCTGTTATACGGCTGCTGCCCGAAATACCCCTTCAGCACCGCGCCGGAACAGCGCTCCAGCCGTCGGCCCTTCCCCGTAAGGCCATAGACGAGGGCAATCGCCTTGCGCGTGGACAGGTCCGTGAGGAGGGTCGCCAGGTCCTGATAGATGGAGCCGCGCACGCTCTCGTTCATATCCAGCGCGCTGACCCGCCCGTCCGCGCAAACGAGGACGTTCACGCAGTTGTAGTCCCCGTGCAGGGTTGCGATAGGAACCACCGCCCGTTGCAGCCCCGCCAGCGCCCGGTCAAACGCCGCGCGTAGCGGTCTCGCGTCCACCTGCTGCCTCGTTGCCACGTCCAGACGGCTTAACTCGCGCTCGATTTCCCCCCTCGCTCCGGCAACGTCGAAGGGTTCACTTTCGGGGTTTCCAAGCCTGTCGTGAAATATACGCAGCCATTGCCCCGCGCGGTTCAGCACGGTCTCGAACGTCTGCCACTCCTCCGCCCCGCCCAGCACCATGCGGCGCTGCAACAGGGCCTTCTTCAGCGTCTGCGAGGGCATCTCCTCCATCACAAGCGCGTTCCATTCCGGCACGTAGGCGAACGGGCGAATGGAGCAGAAACCCTCCTCCCCCTCGAAGGTGGTTGCAATCGCCTGAAGCGTGTCGTACTCCAGCCGCGTTGCCCTGTACCATCGCTCGGCCTTCACCGCGCCGTCCAGCGTCACGATTCCCGGCTCGCGCGGAATCTTCACGAGCAGCGCCGTATCCGCGCCGTCGGGCACGGCAATCTCGTACCGCATCATGTAGGACCACGTTCGCTCAGTGACCGAGGGGTCTCCCTCAGCAAGCCTCGCGTTCTCGCCGAACCAACCCGCGACGTGCCCCGTGAGATAGTCTGTGATTTGAATAACAACCGGGTGTCGCGCGATGGCGGCCATAACTCCTCGTCTACCCTGATACAACGACCGTGCTCTGCCACTCGAAGCGCTGGTTTATAAGCGCGCGAATAGCTCTTCTTCTACGCAAACGATAGGCAGAGCCTACCGCGCGCCTTCAAATACTCTATAGAGGGTTCCTGAGAACAGGGATAGCCCAGGTTGCTCTCCCTTGAACCGGGACATTGGCCCCAGGCGGCGTAAGCATGTGCCCTTCTCGTAAGCAAGAAGGTTCCTTCTTCAGGACTCGTTTCCGGTGGTGCCGCCCGGTTGTTATGCAACCTTAATACAATTATACACTGGTATTCGTGCTTTTGTATAGTACCCTGATAATCAGAGAGTGGTTCGTCCGTCCCCCAAAGCCGTGTCAAAGTCGCAATGGTTATAACGTGCTTAATAGCCACGCAGCAGCTATCTATCACTATACTGGCCTTTTTTGCTCGCCAGTACTGGCCGTTACTGGCCTATACTGGCCTCTCTCCCCTCCGACCCGTTTTTCGCTCCCGCTCCTCCTTCTCCCCTCCCACTTTGACACGGCCCTGGTCCGTCCTCCCACCTCTCTTGCGCCCCGCGCGGCTTTCCTGGAAAATATCGCTAACCCTTGCCATTCATCACACGGAGGAAACCGTGAGCACCAGTGATACCGTCTTGGCGGACAGCGCCTCGGCAGACCGCGCGGCTGAAGTCGCCGCCATCTCCCAGCAGGCCCAACTCTACGAACCGGCACCAAGCCTCCTCGAAAGCGTCGAAATCAAAGACTACGACGCCTGGCGTGAGGAGGCCAACGCCGACATCGAGGCGTTCTGGGCCAAACAGGCCGACAACCTCGCCTGGTACGAGCGCTGGCATCAGGTGCTCGACGAGAGCGACCCGCCCTTCTACAAGTGGTTCGTCGGCGGGCAGACCAACATCGTCCTCAATGCCCTAGACCGCCATCAAGCGACGGCGACCCGCAACAAACTAGCCTTCATCTGGGAGGGCGAACCCGGCGACATCCGCACCCTCAGCTACTACGCGCTTGACCGCGAGGTCTGCAAGTTCGCCAACGTCCTGCGCTCGATGGGCGTGAAGAAGGGAGACGCCGTGACCATCTACATGGGGCGCGTCCTCGAACTGCCCATCGCCATGCTCGCCTGCGCGAAGATTGGCGCGATGCACTCCGTCGTCTACGGCGGCTTCTCCGCGCAGGCCCTCGCCGACCGCATTGAGGATGCCCAGTCGAAAGTGCTCATCACCCAGGACGGCGCGTGGCTGCGCGGCAAGACGGTCAACCTCAAGGATATTGCCACCGAGGCCGTCCAGAAGTCGCCAGTCGTCCACACCGTCATCGTCTACAAGCGCACCGGGCAGGAGGTCGAGATGGAGGCGGGCCGCGACTACTGGTGGCACGACCTCATGGCCCTCCCCATCGCCCAGCCCAGAGCCGAGACGGAGCGCATGGACGCCGAAGACCCGCTCTACATCCTCTACACCTCCGGCACGACGGGCAAGCCAAAGGGCCTCATGCACTCGCACGGCGGCTACAGCGTCTTCATCTCCACCACGCTGCGCTACGTCTTCGACATCCGCCCCGAAGACCGCTATTGGTGCGCTGCCGACCCCGGCTGGGTGACGGGCCACTCCTACATCGTCTACGGCCCTCTCATTCTCGGCGCGACCAGCTTCATGTTCGAGGGCGGGCCGGACTACCCCTATCCTAACCGCTGGTGGCAGCTCGTCGAGAAGTACGGCATCAACATTCTCTACACCGCCCCAACCGCCATTCGCGGCCTTATGCGCTTCGGCGAGGCGTGGCCCCGCCGCCACGACCTCTCCTCCCTGCGGCTGCTCGGCACCGTCGGCGAGCCAATCAACCCCGAAGCGTGGCGCTGGTACCGCGACGTGATTGGGCGCGGCGAGCTAGCCGTCATGGATACGTGGTGGCAGACCGAGACGGGCGGCTTCATGATTACGCCCATCCCCGCGCAGCCCCTCAAGCCCGGCAGCGCCACCAAGCCCTTCCCCGGCATCCTCGCCGACGTGGTGAACGAGGACGGCGAACCCGTCGCCGCGAACGAGGATGGCTACCTCGTCATCAAGCGTCCCTGGCCCGGCATGGCGCGCACCGTCTGGGGAGACCCTGACCGCTACGTCCGCCAGTACTGGGAGAAGTACCGCAGCCTCGGCTACTACCTCACGGGCGACGCCGCACGCCGCGACGAGGATGGCTTCTACTGGATTATCGGGCGCACGGACGACGTGATAAAGGTCAGCGGCTACCGCCTCGGCACCGCCGAAATCGAATCGGCTCTCGTCTCGCACCCTGCCGTCGCGGAGGCCGCCTGCATCGGCGTCCCCGACGAGGTGAAGGGCAGCGTCATCCACGCCTACGTCATCCTTGTCACAGGCAACACCCCGTCCGAGCAGCTTGCCCAGGAACTGAAACTTCACGTTCGCAAGGAGATGGGGCCGATTGCCGTCCCCGCGCAGATAGAGTTCGTTCCTTCCCTACCCAAGACGCGCTCTGGCAAAATCATGCGCCGCCTCCTCAAGGCCCAGGCCACAGGCCAGCCCCTCGGCGACACCAGCACCTTGCAGGATTAAGCATGGTCAATGCTTCTCATCTTCGCTACTCTTCGGTATGGTAGAACCGTTCAATGCGACTCTACCTCGATACCAACGTGTTCGGATTTGCGGCTATAGCCAGCAAGCCGAAATGGCATATCCCGTCGATGGATGTGGTTGTAGCTATCCAGTGAGGACGGTATGAACTGGTTGTGTCTGATGTGGTTGAGGATGAACTGGTTCCGAAAGCGCCTGTTGTTGTGCATGCCCTCTACTGGTCACTGCGACAGGATGCTGAGTGGCGCGTCACGACGTCAGACGTAGAAACGTTAGCGCGGGCCTATGTAACCGCAAGGAAGTGGTCGGATGCCTTGCACATTGCCCATGCCACGCTTGCGGCGTGCAATGTGCTTCTGAGTTGGGATGGACAACACCTGGTCAAGAATGTCAGGATTTCGGAGTACAATCAGGTGAACACAACGCGCGGGCTAGTACCCATTGAAATTATGCGTCCTGATGAATTCCTGAGACGCTATCTGTAGGAGGGTAAGATGGACACTCAGCAGCCGCTGAATGGGCAAGCCGAAGAGTGGCCGAACCTTGAAGAGGAATTGCCTTGGATTGCTGAGAACGAAGCACGTATCCAAGAAGAGACCAAAGACCTCGCGTTTGGTGAGATTGGGCGCTACTTTCAGGGCCGGGCTGCCGCGCGGCAGGCAGAGCAGGCGACAGAGAGCACCTAGGTCCCTAAACGATGCTATGAGTGCGCCACTTTTTGTGGCGCACTTTTCATCCTTCGTGAACTTGATGTGCTCAATGGTATTCCGGCAGCCAATCGCCGTGCGCCTCAATGAGGTCGTCCACCAGCGCCCAGATTTGTTCCAAGTCTAGCTCCGCCGAGGTGTGCGGGTCCAGCATCGCCGCGTGGTAGATGTGTTCGCGCTTGCCCGTTAGTGCCGCCTCCACCGTCAGCGCCTGCACGTTGATGTTGGTCTGCATCAGCGCGGCCAAGTGCGGCGGCAGCGCGCCAATCTTCGTCGGCTGGACGCCATTCTTGTCCACCACACAGGGCACCTCAACGCAGCAGCCGTCGGGCAGGTTGTGAATCAGCCCGTCGTTCGGCATATTGCCGTAGATGGTGCGCGGCTGCCCCGTCTCCATACTGTGGATGATGAGCGAGCCGTACTCCATACTGCGCCGCACTTCGATGGGCACGTCGCTTCGCTCCAACTCGTCGCGCATCGTCTGCCACTGCTCGATTTGAACCTCGCAGCGGCGGATGTACTCGTCAAGGGGGATGTGGTACTTCTCGATGAGGTCGGGGCGGTCCCGCTTGATGAACCAGGGCACGTATTCACTGAAGTGCTCACTCGACTCCGTGACGAAGTAGCCGAGCCGCCGGAACATCTCATAGCGCACCTCGTCCGTGCGGAGTAGCGATGGTGACGATGAGCCGCGCACGGGTACCTGACCACTCTCCAAATATTCCCGAATGCGCGGGTAGAGGTCTTCGCCATCGCGCTCGAAGCGCAGGTAGAAGGCCATGTGATTGATGCCCGCCACGAGGTAGTTGATTTCCTCGGAAGGCACGCCGATGTCTCTCGATAGCTCGTGCGCGGTGCCGGGCACGCTGTGACACAGCCCAACCGTCTTGATGGGCGTGGCGCGGCTGAGTGCCCAGCAGTTCATCGCCATCGGGTTGACGTAGTTCAGGAAGGGAGCCTGCGGGCACAATTCCTCCATGTCGCGGCAGATGTCCAGCAGTACGGGAATCGTTCGCAGGCCGCGCATGATGCCGCCGATGCCCAGCGTGTCGGCGATGGTCTGCCGCAGCCCGTACCGCTTTGGAATCTCGAAGTCCGTCACGGTGCCCGGCTGGTAGCCGCCCACCTGAATCATGCAGAGCACGTAGTCCGCCCCATCCAGCGCCTCACGGCGGTTCGTGGTTGCTCGAATCGTCGGGCGCGTGCCCGTTGCCTCCGCCACCTTGCGCCCGACGATTTCAGAGGTCCGCAGCCGCTCGTCGTCAATGTCGTGCAGCGCGAGGGTCACGTCGGCAAGCTCCGGGAAACTCAGGATGTCTCCCATCAGGTTCTTTGCGAAGATGGTGCTGCCCGCACCGATGAAGGCGATTTTGGTCATGGGATTCGCTCGTGTTGTGGGTGGGTTTGCGGAACGGCGGCCTATCGTATGTAGAAGACGATTTGCGCCTGCGCGCCGAAGTTTACCGCCTGGGCAGCAGGCGAAGCAACTTCAGGGCCGATGGTTGCAATTGGGTGATGATACCGCGCCCCTGGTGTCAGGGACGATTTTATGTGAACTAGGGCTTACAAAAGCTTACATTGAAAGGCGAATATGTAAGCCTTTATTGACATAAAGTTGCGCGAACAGAGGCAGAGCGTACTTGTGGGCTTTTGATATGGCTCTATACTCGACGCAAAGACGTTCTGGACTCAGTAGAGCTAATCTATAGTTCCACTACCTGCCCCAAACCCTGCTCCTCCGCCGCTTGAAGCAGTGCCTGCGCCGCCGCCACATCTTCTACGGCGAGGCCGCAGGACTTGAAGTAGGTAATCTGCGCGGGGTCGGTGGGATGGGCGGCTTCGCCCGCGACGAGTGCCCCCAACTCCGCGTACACCTGCTCGAAAGACCATTCGCCGCGCGCCATAGGAATCAGCAGATCCCCCGCCTCTTCCAGTGCCGCCTCGCGCTGGTCCACCACGACGAGTGCCCGTTGCAACAGCGTCGCGTCCACCTCCTGCATCTCCGGGCGGTAGGAGCCGACGCCGTTGACGTGAGCGCCCGGCTTCACCCACGCGCCATCAAAGACGGGCCTCTCGCTCGTCGTCACAGTTACAATGATGTCCGCGTCCCGCACTGCCATCTCCGCGTCCTCCGCCGCCACGTAGCGGCGCGTGGCGTCCTCGCGCTGCAACCGCTCCGCCAATTCCCCCGCCGACGGGCCACGACTGACGATTCGCACCTCCTCGATGGGACGCACTGTGCAGACCGCCTCTATCTGAAGCGGGGCCTGCCCGCCCGCCCCGAAGACCGTCAGCACCCGTGCCTCCTCCCGCGCCAGCAACTCCGTCGCCAACCCTGTCACTGCGCCCGTTCGCAGCGCCGTCAGGTAGGTGCCTTCGATGACGGCGCGCGGCTCCCCCGTCGTGGCGTCGTAGACCGTCACCAGCGCGTGAATCGTCGGCAGCCCCCGCGCCAGATTCCCGGCGTAGACCGAGACCACCTTCTGCCCCAGCCCGCCCGTCGTCCTGACGAACGCGGGCATGAAAATCGTGATGCCGTCGGGCGTGGGCAGCCCGAAGCGCACGGGCATGACGACCTCCCCCATGTGTAGTGCCCGGAACGCCCCGCGCATCGCCTCGATTGCCGCCCGCATCGGCAGCGCCCGCCGCACATCCTCCGCCGATAAGACCCTCAGCCGCATCATCTCCCCCTTTATGCCATTCTCTCGTCACCAGCATAGCGAGGGGTCTCCATCACGGCAATTCTTTAGCGTTGCCGCTACCCTGCTCACAAAGAAACAGGGCCACGCTTGCTGGCGTGGCCCTGTTGGTCCTGCTATTTAACCTGAACGGCGAGGATTATTCCTCGTCCGCGAAGGTGTCCTCGACGGGTTCGACCTCGTCCTCGAAGAAGTCGTCGAGGCTCTCTTCCTCCTCTTCGCCTTCCTCTTCTTCTAGCTCGATCTCGCCTTCAAGGACACCGAGTGTCTCTTCGTCGAATTCAGGCTCGGCGAGCAGGTCGGGCGAGATGTCGCGGATAACTTCATCCGCATCCTCGTCCTCTTCCTCGGCCTCATCCTCCTCGACCTCGACTTCCTCTTCTTCGTCCTCGTCTTCGTCAACGAACCGGGGGCGGGCGGCCTCCTCTTCCTCGTCGTACTCCTCGTCCTCTACATCGTCGGCGTCCAGGTCGAGTTCGTCGTCATCGTAGTCGTCGAAGTCGTCGAAGTCGTCAAGGTCGTCCAGATCGTCGAGGCTGAAGTCGAAGTCCTCCTCGCCCTCCTCGCGCCTGCGGATGTGCGTCTCTGGCGCTTCCTCCTCGACAGCGCGGTAGCCCGTGCCCGCCGGAATCAGCTTGCCGATGATGACGTTCTCCTTCAGCCCTTCGAGGTGGTCTATCCGCCCCTCAATGGCGGCCTGCGCCAGCACGTTGATGGTGTGCTGGAACGAACTGGCCGACAGGAAGCTATCCGTCGTCAGCGCCGCCTTCGTGATGCCGAGCAGAATCGGCTCCGCGATGGCGGGCTGCCTGCCCAGGTCCATAATCTTCCGGTTCACGTCGTCCAGTTCCAGGCGGTCAACGAGATCGCCCAGCAGGAAGTCCGTGTCGCCCGGTAGCTTGATGCGGACGCGCCGCAGCATGTTGCGGACGATGATTTCGATGTGCTTGTCGTGGATGGAGACGCCCTGTGAGCGATACACCTGCTGCACCTGCTCCACGAGGTACGCCTGCACCGCCTCGATGCCCGAAATCTTCAGCACCTGGTGCGGGTTCTTGGCACCCTCCGTCAACTGGAAGCCCGCGTGGATGACCCGCCCCTCCTCCACGCGCAGTCGCGCGGTGGGTGGCACGTCGTAGGTCACCACCTGCTTGTCCTCGTAGCGAACCAGCAACTTGCCATCCTCCACGAGCACGATACCGTCGTGCTGCGCCTCCAGCGTGCCGTCAGCCGACTGAGCCAGCACCTCGCCGCGCGTCACGCGGTCGCCCTCCTCGACGACTACCGTGTAGCCATCGTTGAGCGCCACCTCGTCGGTCATCGCGCGGGTGTCCACGAGGCGAATGGTTCGCATGTCGCCCTCGCGTTCAATCTCCACGCGCCCGCCAAGCTCGGCCAGGAGCGCCTCGCCCTTCGGCGCGCGTCCCTCGAACAACTCAGTGATACGCGGCAGACCCTGCGTGATGTCGTCCACGCCCGCCACACCACCCGTGTGGAAGGTGCGGAGCGTCAACTGCGTGCCCGGCTCGCCGATGGACTGCGCCGCGATGATACCCACCGCCTCGCCGATGTCCACCACCGTGCCGCGCCCCAGGTCGCGCCCGTAGCAGCGAACGCAGATGCCCGCGCGAAGCTGGCAGGTGAGCGGGCTGCGGACCTGAATCTGCTTCACGCCCGAATCCACCGCCTGGTGTGCCACGCGCTCCGTCAGCAGCGTGTTCGGTCCGAACAGCACCTCGCCCGTTTCCGGGTGAACCAGCGGCCCTGCCGTGAAGCGGCCAATGATGCGCTCGAACATCTTCACGCCCATCGCGTTGCTCTGCTCCGCCGTCACGACCAGCCCCTCGCGCGTGCCGCAATCCTCCTCGCGGATGATGATGTCCTGCGCCACGTCCACCAGGCGGCGGGTCAGGTAGCCCGCGTCCGCCGTGCGGAGCGCCGTATCGGCAAGACCCTTGCGCGCGCCGTGCGTCGAGATGAAGTACTCCAGCGGGTTCAACCCCTCGCGGAAGTTCGAGCGGATGGGCAGCGGAATGATGCGCCCGTTCGGGTCGGCCATCAGGCCGCGCATCCCCGCCAACTGCGCCAGTGGCTGAATGCCACCCTTCACCGCGCCCGAATTCGACATGACCGCGAGCGGCCCATACGGGTTCAACCGCTCCTCGACTGCCGCCGTCATTTCCTCCTTCGCCTCCGTCCAGAACTGCACGGTGGCTCGGTACTGCTCCTCGGCGGTGATGAGGCCGCGACGATACTGGCGGTCCACCTCTTCCACCTTGCGCTCGACGGCGGCCAGAATCTCCGGCTTCCGCTCCGGCACGGTGATGTCGTCCACCGCCAGCGTCACGCCGGAGCGCGTCGCGTAGCGGAAGCCGATGTCCTTCAGGTTGTCCGCGAACTCCGCCGTGCGCTGGATGCCCAGCAGCGTGTAGCAGTCGGCCACGAGATCCTTCAGGCCACCCTTGTTGTAGCGGCCATTCGGGAAGCCCAGCTCCGGCGGCACCACCTCGTTGAAGAGAACGTGTCCGACCGTCGTCTCCAGCGTCAGGTTATTGGGGAAGCGCTCCGGCTCCAGGCGGTAGGCGTGCAGGCCCGCGCGGACCTCCTCCAACTGCTCCTCGTTGAGCGTAGTGAGAATAGTGCCGTCGTTCAGCGTGTCCACCACGCGGCTCACGCCGTCAATGCGCGCCGCTTCCAGCGCCGTTCGCGTCTCCTCGCTCAACGTCTCCAGCTTGTCCAGCCCCCAACTCTTGAAGAAGCGCGGGATGCGGACGTTGATGGCCGCGTGGATGTCAATCTGACCCAACTCGTAGGCCAGGAACGCCTCTTCCGGGTCGCTGAAGGAGCGTCCTTCGCCCTTCATCCCCGGCTGCGCGGGCAGCGTCAGGTAGTAGCAGCCCAGAACCATGTCCTTCGTCGGGCTGACCGTCGGTTCGCCGTCCGCTGGCTTGAGCAGGTTGTGGCTCGCCAGCATCAGGTGCTTCGCCTCTTCCACCGCCTTCTCGCTCAGTGGAACGTGCAGCGCCATCTGGTCGCCGTCAAAGTCGGCGTTGAACGCCGCGCAGGCCAGCGGGTGTAGCTCGATGGCGCTCCCGTCAATCAGGCGCGGCATGAACGCCTGGATGCCCAGGCGGTGCAGCGTCGGCGCGCGGTTCAGCAGCACCGGGCGGCCCTCGATGACCTTCTCCAGAATGCCCCAGACCTCCGGGCGCATCTGCTCAATGATGCGCTTCGCGCCCTTCACGTTCGGCGCGAAGTTCTCGTCCACCAGCCGATTGATGACGAAGGGCTTGAACAGCTCCAGCGCCATCTTCTTCGGCAGGCCGCACTCGTGAAGCTTCAGGTGTGGGCCGACCACGATGACCGAGCGCCCCGAATAGTCCACGCGCTTGCCCAGCAGGTTGCGGCGGAAGCGCCCCTGCTTGCCCTTGAGCATGTCGCTCAACGACTTCAGCTTGCGCTTGCCCCGCAGCGAGACCGCCTTGCCCCGGCGGCTGTTGTCAATCAGCGAGTCCACCGCCTCCTGAAGCATGCGCTTCTCGTTGCGGATGATGACATCAGGCGCGTCAAGGTCCAACAGCCGCTTCAGGCGGTTGTTGCGGTTGATGACGCGGCGGTACAGGTCGTTCAGGTCGCTCGTGGCGAAGCGGCCACCGTCCAACTGCACCATCGGGCGCAGGTCCGGCGGGATGACGGGCAGCACCGTCAGCACCATCCACTCCGGGCGATTGTTCGAGCGCTGGAAGGCTTGTACCACCTTCAGCCGCTTCGTCGCCTTCTTGCGGCGCTGCTTCGAGCGCGTCTTCTTGATTTCCGCGCGAAGCTCCTTCGCCAGCGCGTTCAGGTCGAGGTCGCGCACGATTTCGTACAGCGCCTCCGCGCCCATCCCCGCCTCGAAGATGTTGCCGTACTTCTCGTAAAGGTCGCGGTACTGCGCCTCGTTGAGGTACTGCATCACGCGCAGCGATTTAATCTCCTCGATTTCGTCGGCGCGGCTCTCCTGAATCTGAGCGATGCGCTCGCCCAGCCGTTCCATCGCCTCGCGGCGGCTGTCGTCGTTGCCGCCGCCCATCTGCCCGACCTGAGCCTCGCTCAACGCCTGAAGGTCGCGCTTCTGCTGGTCAATGCGCGCCTCCAGCTTGTTCAACTCCGTCTCGATGGAGCTGTTCAACTCCGCGACCATCCCCGCGCTGATAGTCTCGCCTGCCGAGGCGAGCTTCAGGTCGAGCGGCCCGAAGACCACGTCCGCGTCGGCCACCTTGCCCACGTTCCGGTTAAGCTGCTCGCGGACCCGCGCGGCCTCGTTCATCACCTCGGCCACGCGCTCTTCCTGCTGGCGGTCCAGGCGTGCCTGGTCCTCCTCGCGCTTGGCGCGGATTTCCTCGGTCCGCTCCTCGGTCACCCGCGACAACTCGCCAAGCTGGCTGTCGAAGCTCGCGCGAACCTTCGCCACCTCGCGCTGAAGCTCCTCCTCCAGACGGTCCAGCGCCTTCTGGCGCGCCTTCTCGTCCACGCGAATCGTCACGTACTGCGCGAAGTAGAGCACGCGGTCCAGGTTGCGGCGGGAGATATCCAGCAGCAGGCCCAGGTAGCTCGGCACGCGCCGGGTGTACCAGATGTGCGCCACTGGCGAGGCCAACTCGATGTGGCCCATCCGCTCGCGGCGCACCGCCGAGCGTGTCACCTCGACGCCGCACTTATCACAGACGATGCCCTTGAAGCGCACCTTCTTGTATTTCCCACAATAGCACTGCCAGTCCCTGGTGGGACCGAAGATGGCCTCGCAGAAAAGTCCGTCCCGCTCCGGGCGCAGACGCCGATAGTTAATCGTCTCCGGCTTCGTCACTTCGCCGTAGGACCAGGAGCGAATCTCTTCGGGCGAGGCGAGGCTTACACGGACAGCACTGAAATCTTTAATTTCCACGCGGGTGCCTCCCTGGCAAAAACAACACTTACTCGCGCCCGCGCCTGTTGGGGCGGCGGGCACGACACACAATGCACCTTATGAGGGAACATCGTTCACGCGACAACGCATGAGATAGGGGTTGGACGGTGGGTGAAGACAATCGTTTGACGCAGGTGTAAGGTGGATGGGTTCCGGGTATCGTGAGACTTAGGGGAGTTTTGCTCGCGCCGCGCAATGGGGGTGCGGCATCGTTAAGGCCAGACAAAACGAAAAGGCCCGCGAAAACCGGACCTGAATTGGTACTTCTTCAGCTTACCCCACAATATCGAGATTGACTATTCACCCTGGCAGCCCCATCTGCGAACGAGTATTATAGGGATGTGGAACCACCCTGTCAAATTAAATTTCTCGCCGCCTGTCTCGATTCACTTGCTTTCACTTGAAACCCAGGAGTTAGAACATGTCCGTTGCTGTGACGCTCTCTCCTAAAGCGCCTACCGTTGGTCGTCCCACTTTGCAAGTGGCCGTTCCTGGGCACGCGCCGGGTGCCCTTGTCGCCCTTCGGCTATCTCCTCGTTGCGCCCCGTGTATCGAAGGTGCATGATCCCTGCTCGCCAGTTGCCAACTCCGCGCTTCAATCGTGCTCACCACAGCCGCGATGCGGGGCACCCCTGTGGGGCATTTTCGGCCCTCCTCGCCTCCCCATCTCTGTTGGCTGCCGTCCGTACATGACACAAATAATTGCGATGTCAACAAATGTACACGTTTTCCAGTGCAGTCGGCCACTTTACTCTGAACACATCCCCTGCGGAAGCTGGAATTAGGCGCGACAGACTCCCGGCACCGCTCTCTTCTTGCCATAAAGTACCCAAAAACCTTATAATCCTTCCATGCCGATACAGGATGTAAAGGTCATCCGCAGCACCAACCGCCAAAAGACCGTCAGCGCAAAGCTGGAAGGCAGCACGCTGGTCGTCCGTGCTCCTGCCCGCATCTCGAAGCGCGACCTTGATGCCGCCATTGCCAGCCTCCGCGCCCGCATCGAGAAGCGCGTGGACCGGGCAGAAGACGCTCGCACCGACGACGCCCTGGAAGCCCGCGCCCGTGAACTGAACCAGCAACTCTTCGGCGGGCGCTTGCAGTGGCAGAGCGTCCGCTACGTCTCCAACCAGACCACGCGCTGGGGGTCCTGCACCTCCCTGGATGGCACCATTCGCCTCTCGGACCGCCTGCGCGGCCTTCCGGGCTGGGTCCGAGACTACGTTCTGGTCCACGAACTCGCGCACCTGGAGCACCCGGATCACTCCGCCGCCTTCTGGGCGCTCTGCAATCGCTACCCTCTCACCGAGCGGGCGCGCGGCTACCTGATGGCGCTGGACCACATGCAGGGCAGAAACGAGGATGAGGAAGAGAGCGCGTGACCCGCAACCTTCTTGTGGGCCTGCTCTCTATGCTGGTGGGGCTGGCTCTTAGCTTCACGCTGTTGAGCAGCGACGCCGAGGCGGACCCGCTCCGCGCCTTTCTCGCGTCGCCCACGCGGACCTTGACGCCGACGGCCACGCCAACCTTGACGCCCGTGCCGACGCCGACCTTCACACCGTCGCCCACCGCCACGCCGCCGCCAACGGCGACGCCTGAGCCGACGCCGCTACCGCCCGCCCTCTCCGTCTCCATCTCGCCGCAGAACCCGGCGCAGGGGCAGACAATGGTCGTGCGCGTCACGCTTGACCGCGCCGCCAGCGTGAGCGGAGATTGGGATGGTCAGCCGCTCACCTTTCTCTACAACTCGCCGACGGATGCCTGGGCGCTAGTCGGCGTGCCAACCTGGAGCCTCACCGGGGAGCGCCCCCTGACCATAGAGGCCGCGCCCCCTGACGGTCAGCCCGCGCGCGCGCGCCTGTCCGTCCCCGTCGCCGAGACCGCCTTTGAGGTGCAGAACATAGACGTGCCCGCCGAGCAGTACGACCTCCTTCGCGTCGGCTTCCGCCCGGCTGAGGACGAGTACATCCTGCCCGCCCTGCGCCAGGTCTCGCCCGAACCCTTGTGGGATGGTCCTTTCACACTCCCGGCGGAGGGGGTTCGCAGCAGCCCCTTCGGTGCCCGCCGCTCCTATGTCGGTGGTCCGCCGACAGGCTATCACGGCGGGCTGGACCTCGCCGCGCCGGAGGGCGTGCCCATCCTCGCGCCAGCGACGGGTGTCGTCGTGATGGCCGAATCGCTTTTTGTGCGCGGTGGGTTTATCATGCTCGATCACGGGGCGGGTGTTCACACGCTGTACTACCATCTATCTGAGATAAGCGTCACCCCCGGCCAGCGCGTGGAGCGCGGCGAGCAGCTTGGCCTGATGGGCACCACTGGCCTCAGCACTGGCTCCCATCTTCACTGGGAGGTTCGCATCGGTGAAATCTTCGTGGACCCCGGCGAGTGGCTGGCGCAGGACTTCCGCGTGCCATAGTCAGGATGAACACTCGCTTTCAGGGGGCGGACCCTGGCCGTCGCAACTCTTGTTCTCAATCAACACTATGACCGAACCTACGACCAGCCACACCACTGACCCATTACCCGAAGAGCAACCGCCGCAGGTGGGCGAGCAAGCGCTTCCCGCCGAGGTTCCCGCCGAGGAGCCGGAAGCGCCCGCTCCAGAGGTTCGTTCCCGTTCCAGCGTGGCACTCGTCTGGACGGACGACCTGTGGCGGGGGCAGGGCCACCCCGACGGCATGCGCTCCGGGGCGCTGTTGCGTGGCTATCGTCTGCTCGACGCGGTGGGTGCCCTGCGCTGGCGCGAGGTTCAGGTCGTCGAGCCGGACCCCACCCTCGGCAGCCGCGACGCCCTTGCCGCCTTCCACCATGACGACTACCTGCAAACGGTCGCGGCGCTGAACGACGGCACCACCAACCTTCTCTCCTCCAATACCTTCGGCTTTCACGAGGTCGAAAACGCTCCTTTTCCGGAGATGGCTCCCTCTGCCGCCCGCTACGTCGCCGCCGCCCGCACCGCCGTCCGGCAGGTCGTCTCCGGCGCGGTGACGGCGGCCTTCTCGCTGGCGGGAAGGCAACAGCACGCCCGCCCCGCCGAAGCGCAGGGCGACCACATCTTCAACGATGTGCTGCTGGCGCTGCGGGAGGCCGTCGCGTCGGACCAGAAGGTCGCCTTTGTCAGTCTGGAGGCAGAGCGCCCCGTTGTCGTGGAGCAAGCCTTCGCGGATAGCCCTTCCGTGCTGCTCGTCTCGCTCCATGAAGACCCTTTCTTTATCTACCCCGGCCCGGACGCGGGCGTGCAGGGCAAAGCAGTTGCGAATGTCTCCTTGCCGCCCGGCGCGGGGGACGCGGAGTTCATGGCAGCCTTCGAGCAGGTCGCTGTGCCTTTGTTCACCGCGTTCGCGCCCGACCTGACTGTCGTGCTCGTCGGCGGCTCGGCTCACTCTTCCGAATCGTTGAGCCACCTGCGCCTCACCACGCAGGGCTACGAGGCGATGCTGGGCCACCTCAACGAACTATCGCCGCGCATCGTGCTCCTCGGCGGGGAGGGCACAGAGATGGACGCCCTCGCGCGCATCTGGACCATCGCTCTGGCTACCCTCGCAGGGCGGCAAGCGGCCTTGCCACACACTCTTCCCGCCGCCTATGCCCGCAGTTGGGGCGAGGGCACCCTGCACGACGCGCCGCCTCGCCGCCTCCCCGTTGAAATGCGCGAGTACATCGCGGGGAGCACCCAGCACGCCATCATGCAGGCGCAGCGCCTACTCTTCCCGCAATGGGGTCTTCCCGTGCCTGACGGGGCAGCCGAGAGCGCCTGGGGGGCCATGCCCGAACCCGCCAGGCCGCGTGCCCCCGAACCGCAATCCTTCGCCCCACGTGAGGTCAAGGTGCGCCGCAAATCAGCCGACGAGGTGCGCGCGGCGCTCCGTGTCGAGCCGGAGCGCACCCCGGATGAGGAGGACGCGGCAGGCCCGACCCCCGGCACCGAGGAGCGCCGCCCAGCCGCGCGCGGCCCCCGCCGCCCTTCGGGGCAACGGCGAGAGCAGCGTGATGGAGGCGAGCAGGCGCGGCCCAGGCCCGAAAACGATAGGAGAGCAGCCAAGCCGCCGCAAGCCCCGGACGAGCCGAGCGGGCGAGCCTCCGGGCAGGGGGAGGCGCGCCGCCGTCGCGGCAGGCGGCGGGGAGGGAACAAGGGATGAACCTCTTCGACCTGGACCCGCAGCACCCTTCCAGCCTGCCTTCCACAATTGGCTGGTCCTTCCGCGAGGCGCGCATCCTCCAGGTGGCTGTGCGCCTGAAGCTTTTTACCGCCCTGAACGAGGAGGCAAAAAGCGCCCAACGCCTCTCCGTGGAACTCCGCACGAACGCCGAGATGACCGAGCGGCTGCTCGTCGCTCTTGCCTCGCTGGACCTCGTCATCCACGACGAGGGTATGTGGCGTAACTGCCTCGCCGCCTCCATCTATCTCGTTGAGGCTCAACCCCTCTACCAGGGCGACGTAATCGAGATGGCCGCAGGCGTGTGGAAGATTTACGACGACCTGGAACGGCTGGTGCGCGAGGGCGGGGACGAAGAGCTTTTCCATCCGGGAAGCCGCCAGCAGCCTGAATACAAAACCTACATCCGCGCCATGCACGCCATCGCCGTCGCGGGGCAGGCACAGCGGCTCGCCCGCTTCATGGGCGCGCTCGCTGCCCGCCGCACCCTGCTCGACGTGGGGGGCGCGCCGGGCACCTACAGCATCGCCCTGTGCCAGCGCTTTCCGGGGCTGCGCGCTACCGTCTGGGACACCCCCGACGCGCTTGCGCTTACCGAACCCGTCGTCCACCAGCACGAGTTGTCGGAGCGCATTCGCCTCAAAGAGGGTGATTGGCGCAAGGACCGACTGGGGCGGAGCGAGTACGAGGCACTTCTGCTGAATCACCTGCTGATGGGCACTGAATCCAACGTTCTGCCCCTGCTGGTGAAGGGATACGAGGCGCTGAAGCCCGGTGGCCTCCTCATCGTGCAGAACCGTGTGCTGGACGATGACCTGAACGGCAATCTGGACGCCGCGCTGGACAACGTGCTCGAAGGGTTGCTGACGCTGGAACAGATGCGGACCATCATCGCCGAGGCAGGGTTCGAGCGCGTGACGCTGCTGTATCGCTCACAGCAGGGCAGCGACATTCTCACCGCGCACAAGCCGATGGACGCGCCGCCCTCGACCAGAGAGGTGCTTATGGAGCGCATCAGCCCCGAACAGGAACTCTTCGCCCTGATGGGCCTGGGGGAGGAAGAGACGGGCGAATCTCTGCTGCGCCGCCTCTCCGGTGAATACTGGGCGCAGCCGAATTGATGCGGGATGCGGGATAACGGCAAACGGATTTCACCACAGAGACACAGAGAACACAAAGAACGGCCACAGAGAGTCATTTCGTTATTCAAGGGTCCCCGTATGGCTTTGCGTCCTTGTGTTATGGCGTAGTCCGTGAGCGGTCGTTGGTGTCTGTCGAATGAAGAGGGTTGTTTGTGAATCGAAGCATTCCGGGTTGGCTGGTGGATGTGCTCATCACGGCCCTGCTCGTCACCGTCGCTGTGGTCGCGGAGCGCCAGACGCAGGGGCGCATCGCCAGTTCTACTATCGTCCTGTGGATTGGGTTAGGGAGCTTCCTCGTGCTGCGGCTGGGCGCGGCGCTTGCCCGCGCGGGGCGCACGCTGGGTTGCGGCTTCGTCTTCGCGCTGACGTGGCTCCTGCCATGTAGCACTGCCCTCTTCTTCACGCTGGATGGCGCGCGGCGGGCTGTCGTGCGGGATAGCCCCGCCTTCTTCGTACTCCTGGGAGTTTTTGTTATCCTGATAATGGTCGTCACCTTCGAGCGCATCCGCGTGGCCGACGCCGCCCGCTACGAGCGCCGCGACTCCCTGCCGGACTAGAGCGAACGAGGCCCTATGTCAGCGAACACCAACCGGAGTTTAATCGCCGCCTTCACCCACAACTATCTCTTTCGAGGCGTCGTCCTCACGGGGACGAGACGACTGTCGGACGTGGTGAATGACCGCATCACCGCCTACATGGAGATTTCGGAGGCGCGCGTCTATAACCTCACGAAGCCTGACAAGCCCGTCTTCACGGCTGCGGAACTCTACCTGAGGAAGGAGCGCATCGAGGCGATTGCTATCCTGAAGGAGGAGACCTTCGCCAGTACGCGCCGCCTCTACTCGTTCGTGCCGAAAGAGCGGGTTCCGGCGATGCTCTTTTTGCGTGCCATTGAGATTGGTGGGCACATCCACAAGCAGAGCAAGCGGGGCGCGACGGGTCCGCTAAGTCGTGAGGGCGAGGCGTTCATCCCCGTCACGGATGCTGTGCTCGTCTCGACGCTGAACCCGCGCGTCAAGGTCTCCGCCGCTACCGTGCTCATCCGCGAGGATGCGTTGGACGGCTACTATCTGGCCGAGGAAGGA
The DNA here is from genome assembly GCA_036386615.1 of Ardenticatenaceae bacterium. Lineage (GTDB taxonomy): Bacteria > Chloroflexota > Anaerolineae > Ardenticatenales > Ardenticatenaceae > DASVVH01. Next base: position 5,005 of record DASVVH010000473.1, on the reverse strand, counting down.
GAGCTGCCGAAGTGACGACTGACGGCCGACGACCGACGACCGACGATCGACGACCGCTAACGACTTTATGGGAGGGGCGGGGCTGAGTTATGTGAAGTAGGGCCTACCAAAGCCTACCTGAGAAGGTTATAGAGGTAGGCTCTTGTTGACATAAAGTACAAGTTATGCGTCCGCAGACAAGCAGGGGTGCCTTCCGCGCAGAAGGCACCCCCTGCTTGTTACTGCATTATCTTAACGCTGTCGAATTAGTCGCCTGTGACGGGTGTCCAGTCGCCCAGAACCTCGCGGATGGCGTCGTCGGCCTCGCGGTTGCGCTGGGCGGTGCCGAAGTAGATGGCGTCGGGGTGGTGGACGACGAGCGCCGCCGTGCTCTGCTCCGGGTTGAGCTGGTAACCCGCCGTCACGCTCACGCCAATCTGCTCGGCGGGGATGACCTGAGCGAGTTGTTCATGCTGGCTCAGGTCGGGGCAGGCGGGGTAGCCCCAGGCGTAGCGGAGGCCGCGCCCCTCGGCCAGCCCCAACTCCTTGCGGATGCGCGCGTTGTTCCACGCGGCCAGGGCCTCGGCAATCTCCGTCGTGAAGCCGTGAATGTAGTACGCCTCGGTGTAGTCGCCGCGCCGCTGCGCCTCTTCCATACGCTCCGTCGCCTGCGGCCCCGCCGTGACAACCTGAAGCGGTAGCACGTCCATGACGCCGGATGAGACTGGCGTGAAGTAGTCGGCGAGGCAGAGGCCGAGCCGCCCTTCCTGGCGCGGGAACTCCCACCTGAAGAGTTCGCGCGTGTGGTCCTTCGGGTCGTAGACTATGACGAAGTTACCCTCGCTCTGCGCGGGGAAATAGCCGTAGGCGATGCCGAGGTCGAGCCAGCGATTGCGCTCCAGCTCTTCCTGGAAGGCTTTCAGCTTCGGCTCGTAGAGGTCACGGAGCAGGGTGTTCCACTCCTCGCCGCGCTTGCCACGCCCGCCCCAATGGAGGCGGAAGAGCGTTTCGAGGTCGAAGTGCTGCCAAAGCTCATGTATGGCAATGGCCTTTGGCGGCACGACTGTCGCGCCCCAGAAGGGGGGCTTGGGAAGCTGGCTGGCGGGCACGGGCTGCACGGAGCGCTCGCCACTGTCGGCTATTTTGGCAGCCATCTCGTCGCGTTTCGCTGCCAAAGCTGCTGCCTGCCGCAAGCCCTCAAGGGCGTCGCGCTTCAAGTCGGCCAGGAAGGTGTCGCGCCCCGGCCCGATGAGCGCGTCCACCGTCGCCAACCCCTCGAAGGCGTCGGTGCAGTAGAAGACACCCGGCTCGTAGGCGACTTCCGGCTCCGGGAAGAGGGCGCGGTAGCCGAAGCGGCGGTTGATGGCCGCGCCGCCGATGAGGACGGGGAAGCGCAACCCGCGCTTGTGCATCTCGCTGACGACAATGGGCATCTGCTTGGAGGTGCTGACGAGCAGGGCGCTGAGGCCAACGGCGGTCGCCTTGTGCTCGACGGCGGCGTCAATGATGGTGTTGACGGGCACCTGCTTGCCGAGGTCCACGATGGTGTAGCCGTTGTTCTCCAGAATGGTGCCTACAAGGTTCTTGCCGATGTCGTGTACGTCGCCGAAGACGGTGGCGAGGATGACGGTGCCCTTGGTCGCGCCCGCCAGCTTTTCGAGGTACTTTTCGAGTTGGGCGACGGACTTCTTCATCGTCTCGGCACTCTGCAAGACGAAGGGCAGAATCAACTCGCCCGCGCCGAACTTGTCACCGACCTCCTTCATGGCAGGCAGGAGGACGTTGTTCAGCAGCCAGACCGCGTGATCGCTGGTTACGGCGGGGTCGGAAATATCCGGGTAGTCGTTGCGCGTCACGACGGGCAGGGCATCGTCGCCCGTCAGCCGCATCGTGACGGCGGTGCCGATGGCCTCGTCAATCTCGGCCTCGACACCCTCCTTTTTGCGGTGGAGGATGCGCCAGTGGATGCGCTCGAAGACGGTCATGCCCTCGGTGGGGTCGGCGGCGCTCTCCTGTTGGGCCTCGTAGTTCTCGAACGCCTGAATGACGCGGGAGAGGGCGTCCTCGTCAGTGTTGAAGATGAGGTCGTCCATCAGCGCGCGGTGCTCGTCGGTGATTTCGGCGTAGGGCTTGATGTGCGCTGGGTTGACGATTGCCATGTCCAGCCCGGCCTCGACGGCGTGATGCAGGAAGACGGAGTTGAGGACGTAGCGGGCGGCGGGCTTCAGGCCGAAGGAGACGTTGGAGACGCCGAGAATGGTGTAGACGCCGGGCAACTCGGCCTTGATGCGGCGGATGGCGGCGAAGACCTCCTGGGCGGCGTTGCGGTACTGTTCCTGCCCCGTCGTGATGGGGAAGACCAGCGTGTCGTAGATGAGCGTGTGCGGCGGCATGCCGTACTCATTCACAACGATGTCGAAGATGCGTTGGGCGACCTCGACCTTGCGGTCGGCGGTCTCGGCCTGACCCTGCTCGTCAATGCACATTGCCACCATCGCCGCGCCGTGCTGCCGCGCCATGCCCGCGACGCGCTCAAGCTTGGCGGGGCCGGATTCGAGGTGGACGGAGTTCAGGATGGCGCGGCCAGGGTTGATTTCGAGCGCGGCCTGCATGACCTCCGGCTCGGTGGTGTCAATTACGAGGGGCGCGTCCACGCCCTGCTGGAGCAGTTTGACGACCTTCCGCATCTGCACGTCCTCGTCGGTGCGCTCGGTGGTCGCCACGCCCACGTCCAGAACGTGCGCGCCGCCCTCGACCTGATCGCGGGCGATGTCGAGCAGGGGGTCGTACTGGTCGTCGAGGAGCAGTTGCTTGACCTTGCGGGAGCCGAGAGTGTTGACGCGCTCGCCCACCATGAGGGGGCGCGGCTCCTGGTCCATCTCCAGGGGGCGCATGGCGCTGGCGAGGCGGGGGCGGATGTCAAGGTCCGGCGCGCGGCGCTGCCAGGGGTTGATGCCCTCAACGCGGGCGACAATCTCTTGCAGGTGTTCCGGCGTGGTGCCACAGCAGCCGCCGACGATGTTGACGCCGAACTCCGTGACGAACTCGGCTAGCTGCTCGGCCATTGGCCTCGGCTTCATGGGATAGACGGCGCAGCCATCCACGTTGAGCGGCAACCCCGCGTTCGGGATGCAGGAGATGGGCAGCTTCGTGTGGGAGGTGAGGTAGCGAATCGGCTCGCGCATGTAGTCCGGCCCGGTGGAGCAGTTGATGCCGATGATGCTGATGCCGAGCGGTTCCAGGATGGCGAGGGTCGCCCCGATGTCGGTTCCGAGGAGCATTCGCCCGCTCGTGTCGAGCGAGACCTGCGCCTGAATGGGCACCTGACGCCCCTCGTCCTGCATGGCGCGCTTCAGCCCCTCGACGGCGGCTTTGACCTCAAGGATGTCCTGCGAGGTCTCGATGAGGAGCACGTCCACGCCGCCGCGCAGGAGGCCCGCGCCCTGCTCCCTGAAGATTTCGACCAACTCCGCGTAGGTGATGTTGGAGAGCATGGGGTCGTTAGTGGAGGGGAGCATACCCGTCGGGCCAATGGAGCCTGCCACGAAGCGCGGCTTTTCGGGGGTGGAGAACTCATCCGCGACGGTGCGGGCCAGGCTGGCCGCCGACTCGTTAATCTCGATGATACGATCCTGAAGCTGGTACTCGCGCATGGTCCAGCGGTTGGAGCGGAAGGTGTCGGTCTCCAGCACGTCGCAGCCGACCTCCATGAAGGAGCGGTGGACGCCCTCAATGATGTCGGGGCGGGTGATGACGAGGAAGTCGTTGCAGCCCTCGTAGATGGGGCCACCAAAGTCATCGGCGGTGAGGTCGAAGGCTTGAATGGAGGTCCCCATCGCGCCGTCAAAGACGAGGGCGCGGTTCTTTAGTGCATCCAGGTATCGGCTTTGCATAAGGTTACTCACTCTCGTGCGACGAAAGACGCAGTTACGGACGTTCGATGGTGCGACGTAGTGCTTCGGCAAGCTGGTCAGGGCCAACAAGTTCTGCGAGGGCAGGAAGAAAGTTCAAGTTTTCCTGCCACAGCCAGTCTACACGCAACCAGAAGCCAGGCAGGACGGCGGAACGATAAACACCATCTTCCTCAATCGTTACACGTTGGTACTGACCGTCAGGGGCAAGTTGATGGAAGAGCGCCCGCCTTTGGCCGGGGCGGTTATCTATGACCCAATATTCTCGAACGCCGACTCCCTCATATTCGTCATACTTGTCCACGCGGTCACGGCGGACGCTATCCGTAGAGACAATCTCGATTACGAGGTCGGGCGCGCCTACGATGCGGTTGGCGGTGATTCGATGGCGGTTTGAATTGTTGAGAAAAACGAGGTCGGGTTCACGGGAAGGACCGTCGGGCCATAGTTTGACTTCTATCGGGGAAACATAGAGTTTGCCCAGAGCATAGAGGTCCACGAACGCTCCAATAAGTCGATCCAGAAAGCTAACCAAGTCCTGATGTAGGGGTTTCGGTGGCATGTGAACGATGACCTCTCCATCTACCCATTCGACTAAGCTGCCTTTCCCTTCATCCCACGCGAGATACTCCTCGTAGGTCATGGGGAGGGTTCTTGGTCCTGAAGGCGCATCCTGGACTGTGGGTGGCGTGGCTTCCATCTCTGCCTCTTCTAATCAAAAGGCCCCTCATTGGATGATGAGAGGCCCTGTCACGCGCGGAAAAGCGTCAGGTGTCTCTCATCTGTCAGGGCGCTACCGAGACCTCGGCGCTACCTGCCGGATTTGGCACCTGGGCGGCTCCCGTCGGGAAGCTGTCTGGTTGCCGGGGGTTCAACGGGCCGGTCCCTCCCCCCCTCTGGATGAGTTGCACGATATTTAGGTGTAGTTTAGCGCGATGGAGGGGAATGTCAAGCGTGAAAGGAGAGGCCTTCTTTATAGAAGGATAGAGACGCCCCATTAGGGCGTCTCTACATTGTGTGGGCGTTGGTTATGGATGGGTTTCAGCTTGCGGAAGCGGCGGGCAAAGGGGTGTTGGACGTTATAACGCCGCTTTCAATCGCTGGCCTCTCAACCT
>DASVVH010000472.1:0-1925 GCA_036386615.1 Ardenticatenaceae bacterium | reverse complement strand
GCGGCTGATGTCGCCGCCGTAACACTTGGCGAGCACGTCCTTGCGGAGCGCGTTCACGGTCTGGCGGGCAATAACCTTGCTGCCGATGGAGGCTTGAATGGGCACCTTGAACTGCTGGCGCGGAATCACTTCCTTGAGCTTGCGCGTGAGCGCGTCGCCCTTGGGGAATGCGAAGTCGCGGTGGACGATGATGGAGAGCGCGTCGAGTGGCTCGCCGTTCACCAGCATGTCCACCTTGACCAGATTTTCAGGGCGGTAATCCGCGAACTGGTAATCAAGCGAGGCGTAGCCGCGCGTGTGGCTCTTGAGCCTGTCGTAGAAATCCACGATGAGTTCGGCCAGGGGCAACTCGTAGGTGAGTATCACGCGGCTGGCGTCCATGTACTCCATCGTCTTGAAGATGCCGCGCCGCTTCGTGACCAGCTCCATAATCGGGCCGATGTAGCTGTCGGGCGTCCAGATGGTAATCTTCATCCAGGGTTCGAGAATCTTCTCTATGCGCGTCACGTCGGGCAGTTCGGCGGGCGAATCTATCTCGATTTCGCTGCCGTCCGTCATGAGAACGCGATAGGCGACGCTGGGCGCGGTGAAGATGAGATTCAGGTCGTACTCGCGCTCCAGTCGCTCCTGAATAATCTCCATGTGGAAGAGGCCGAGGAAGCCGATGCGGTAGCCGAAGCCGAGCGCCGCCGAGCTTTCGGGCGTGTAGGTCAGCGAGGCGTCGTTCAGTTGCAGCTTTTCGAGCGCGTCCCGCAGGTCGGGGTACTCGGCGGAATCCACCGGGTAGACCCCCGCAAAGACCATCGGCTTGGGCGGGTTGTAGCCCGGCAGCGGCTCCTTCGCGGGGTTGGCCGCGAGCGTCACGGTGTCGCCCACGCGCACCTCGCGCACGTCTTTCAGCCCCGTGGCGATGTAGCCGACCTCGCCCGCCGAGAGCGAGTCGAGCGGCGACATGCGCGGCGCGAAGGCACCAATCTCCAGGGGCATCACGTTCGCGTCGCTCTGGATGAAGCGGACCTCCTTGCGGCGGTCGAGCGTCCCGTCTATGAGCCGGATGTAGGCGATTACGCCCTTGTAGGCGTCGTAATGGCTATCGAAGACGAGGGCGCGGAGCGGAGCGTCGAGGTTGCCTCGTGGCGGAGGAATCCGCGCGATGGCGGCCTCCAGCACGGCTCCCGTGTTCAGGCCGCTCTTCGCCGAGATGGGTATCACTTCCTCGGCAGGCAGCCCCAGCAGCTTCTCGATTTCGTCCGCCACTGCCTCCGGCTGCGCGCTGGGCAGGTCCACCTTGTTGACCACCGGGATGATTTCGAGGTCCTGGTCTACGGCGAGGTAAAGGTTGGCGAGCGTCTGCGCCTGCACTCCCTGCGCCGCGTCCACCACGAGAATCGCCCCCTCGCACGCTTGCAGGGCGCGGCTGACCTCGTAGGTAAAGTCTACGTGGCCGGGCGTGTCAATCAGGTTGAGCTGGTAGGTCTCGCCGTTCTGAGCGGTGTAGTTCAGGCGAACGGCGCTGGCCTTGATGGTGACGCCCTTCTCGCGCTCCAGGTCCATGTCGTCCAGCACCTGCTCCTTCATCTCGCGCTCGGTGATGGTGTTCGTCTGGACGAGCAGGCGGTCGGCGAGGGTGCTCTTCCCGTGATCGATATGGGCGATGATACAGAAGTTACGAATGTGTTGTTGGTCCATAGTTTAGACAGACGGTGTACGATGGACGGTAGACGGTGGACAACACCGCTTGGCGTCGGCTCGTTCGGTTCTAGTGATTACGTGGGGTTGTTATGCTGGAATGGCTCTGCGGGCACAAAATCCGCGCCGGGAACTTACGTCTCGTGGCGCGGAAGGGATAATTCTCTCTGTATGTTGAACCACTCAAGGAACAAATTATACGTGCCGAACGGTAGAACTCCAAATTAGCAACCTAT
>DASVVH010000471.1:0-12422 GCA_036386615.1 Ardenticatenaceae bacterium | reverse complement strand
ATCTCGTACATGATTCCAGAGCCCCTCACCTTCTTGGTCTCAACTCCTGTTTGGACCTCCCCCCCGCCCGTGTTACACTGCCCTTTCGTCGGCAAGACGAGAGACATCCATCCACAAGTCTATTTCCCGGAAGTTCTCATGAGTGACAACAGCCAGCTAGAACGTGTGAATACGCTCATTGCCGAGCAAAACGTGGCCTTCATCAACCTGCAATTCACTGACATTGTGGGCATGGTCAAGAACCAGACAATTCCCGTCGCCGAGTTTGGCGAGGCGGTGGATCACGGCATCTGGTTCGACGGTTCCAGCATCGAGGGGTTCGCGCGCATCGCGGAGTCCGACATGTACCTGATGCCCGACCTGAGCACCTTCGCGGTCATCCCCTGGGAGCAGGGCGACGACACGACGACGGCGCGCGTCATCTGCGACACCTTCACGCCGGACGGACAGCCCTTCCCCGGCGACCCGCGCCATGTGCTGCGCCGCGTGCTGGACGAGGCGCGCGACATGGGCTACGACTACATGACGGGGCCGGAGCCGGAGTTTTTCCTCTTCCAGCGGGACGCGCGTGGCCGCCCCATCGCGGAACCCCACGACGAGGCGGGGTACTTCGACGTTTCGACGGACCTTGGCACGGACATCCGCCGCCAGATGGTGAACGCGCTGATGGCGATGGGCATTCAGGTGGAGGCGCTGCACCACGAGGTCGCCTCCGGCCAGCACGAGATTGATTTCCGCTACGGGGACGCGCTCGCCACCGCCGACAATGTGGTGACGTTGCGTGTAGTGGTGAAGGCCATCGCGCAGCGTAACAACCTCTACGCGACCTTCATGCCGAAGCCCATCGCGGGTATCAACGGCTCCGGGATGCATGTCCACCAGAGCCTGATTGACCGCGAGACGGGCAAAAATGCCTTCGTGGACCCCAACAGCGAGTATGGCCTGAGCGATGTGGCGCTCTCGTTCATCGCGGGGATTCTGGAGCACGCGCCGGGTCTCGCCGCCGTCGTCGCGCCGACGGTGAACTCGTACAAGCGGCTCGTGCCGGGCTACGAGGCCCCGGTCTACATCTCGTGGGCGCGGACGAATCGCTCGGCGCTCATCCGCGTACCGCGCATTAATCCCAATCGCCCCCAGGCGACGCGCGTGGAACTGCGCTGCCCGGACCCGTCGGCGAACCCCTACCTTGCCTTCGCGGTTATCCTCAGGGCGGGGCTGGACGGCATCAAGCGCGGGCTGAGGGCACCGGAACCCGCCGAGGAGGACCTGTACCACCTGGACGCGGCGCGCATCGCCGAGCGCCAGCTTCGGACGCTGCCCGGCTCGCTGGGGGAGGCGCTGGAGAAGTTGGAGCAGGACGATATAGTCGCCAGCGCGCTCGGTCCGCACGTCTTCGAGCGCTTCCTGGAGGCGAAGCGGCAGGAGTGGGATGATTATCGCCTGTTCGTGAGCCAGTGGGAGCTTGATCGTTACCTGGGCGTCTACTAGAGGCGACGACCGACGACGGACGACCGACGACCGCTAACGGCGGACGGAGAAGAAACGCGCCGCACCTTGTCAGGGGTGCGGCGCGTTTTGGGAGGGCTAGTCGTCCGGGGCGACGAGGTTGTAGATGGTCGCGGTTCGCGGTTCGACGAACATGTCGGCCTCCGTGACAGTTTCCAGCCAGCGTTTGAAATGGTCTGTCTCGCGGTGGCGGGCGTGGCCGTCGGGCGCGTGGTAGACCTCAACGAGCAGGAAGCGGGCGGGGTCGTCCTTCTGTTGCAGCAGGTCGAAGCTGATGACGCCCGGCTCCTGCCTGCTGTGGCGCGCGTTCTCCAGCGAGGCGGCGCGGAACGGTTCGATGTGCTCTGGCTTGACGTGGATTGAAACGTGTACAATATGCATGGCAAGCCCCTTTCGTCTAGCGTCATATCAGGATAAGCCCGTGTTACGAACCGTCAAAGCCACACGCTACGTCACCCCCCTGCGGGAGGGCGGCTCCCTGCCTGCCATTCTGGAGGCGGACGACGACGGACTGTACGTCGCCAAGTTTCGCGGCGCGGGGCAGGGGCCGAAGGCGCTCATCGCGGAACTCGTCGCGGGGGAGATTGGCCGCGCGCTGGGCCTGCTCGTGCCGGAAATCGTCTTCATCCAGGTAGACCCGATGCTGGGCCGCTCGGAGCCGGACTGGGAGATTCAGCAACTCCTCCGGGCCAGCGCCGGGCTGAACCTCGCGCTCGATTACCTGCCCGGCGCGCTCGGCTTCGATCCCGTGCTCGCGCCGCCGCCCGACGCGCAACTCGCCTCCGAAATCGTCTGGTTCGACGCTTACGTGTCGAACGTGGACCGGGTGCCCCGTAACCCGAACCTGCTGGTCTGGCACCGCCGCCTGTGGCTAATCGATCACGGCGCGGCGCTCTACGTTCATCATGCCCCCGATTTCCTGAAACGAAGCGGCAGCCCCTTTACGCCCATCCGCGAGCACATCCTGCTGCCGTTCGCCAGCGCCCTGCCGGAGGCGGACGCCACTCTCAGCGCGCGGCTGACGCGGGAGACCATTCAGGAGATTGTGGCGCTGATTCCCGACGAGTGGCTGGACGAGAGGCCGAGCGCCGAAGAGCAGCGGCTGCGCTACGTGACCTACCTGCGCCGCCGCTTGGAAGCGCCACGCGCCTTTGTGGAGGAGGCCATCAATGCCCGCCCCCTCCTCGTTTGACTACGCCATCGTGCGCGTCGTCCCCCGCGTCGAGCGCGGCGAGTTCATCAACGTGGGGGCCATCCTCTTCTGCCGCACCCGCCGCTTTCTCGCGGCGCGCATCGAACTTGACACGGCCCGGCTATACGCCCTCGCTCCCGACGTGGACCTTGCCGAGGTCGAGCGGCACCTCGCGCTCTTTCCCCTCGTCGCGGAGGGAGGAGAGAGCGCCGGACCCATCGGCAAGCTCCCCCTCGCGGAGCGCTTCCACTGGCTCGTCGCGCCCCGGAGCACCATCATCCAATGCTCCCCCGTCCACGCGGGCCTCTGTGTGGACCCCGACGAAGCACTTGAGCAACTAATGGAAACGATGGTACACCTTTCGCCTCCGGTAGTGCGGAACAGAGTAGGAGCTGGCTTTATGGTCTCCGCCATCACTCTTATCGTCCTGTCAGTGTTGGCTCTGGTTTGGGCCTGGTACAGATTTCAGACCCCCTTTGGAGCAATAGTTCTCATACTGACCCTAAGCTTCCTCCTGGGTGCAGTACTGTGGCAACTCTGGATGAGCCGCTCACCGGAACGGCCACTTTGATGGATTGGCCCCGCTGGCGTTCAGAGCTAGACAGGGTACAGATGTTGCTTGCTGACAACCCTCGTGTTTCCCGTAACTCGCTCCAATAAAAGAGGCCAACGATGGACCAGATCGACGGCGATCAAGTGTCGGAACCTGACGATGCACCTGTTCAAGACCCCTCACTGAACCGCGCGGCCCGCACAGGCCAGCGCACGCAGGACGAGCAACTGCTGCGGCCACCCCCCCGCGAACAAGTCCTCTTCACCGAGACTGACCCCTGGCGCGTGCTCCGCATTCAGGGCGAATTCGTCGAAGGTTTCGACGCCCTGGCCGAGCTTGGCCCCGCCGTCACCATCTTTGGCTCCGCCCGCACCAAAGAAGAGCACCCCTACTATCAGGCTGCCGTCAAGGTCGCGCGCCTGCTGGGGGAGGCGGGGCTGAACATCATCACGGGCGGCGGGCCGGGCATCATGGAGGCGGGCAACAAGGGCGCGCAACTCGCCGGGGTCGAGTCCGTCGGCCTCAACATCGAACTCCCCTTCGAGCAGGGGGTCAACCCCTACGCCGATCTGGTGGTGGATTTCCGCTACTTCTTCGTCCGCAAGACGATGCTCGTCAAGTACGCGCTCGGCTTCGTCATCTTCCCCGGCGGCTTCGGCACGATGGACGAACTCTTCGAGTCGCTCACCCTCATCCAGACGGGCAAGCTGCGGAACTTCCCCGTCGTCCTCTTCGGAAAAGCGTACTGGCAAGGACTGATGGACTGGATACGCGGCACCATGTTGACGGAGGGCACCATCTCTCCCGGAGACCCCGACCTCATGCCCCTCACCGACTCGCCGGAAGAGGCGCGCGACCTCATCCTCGCCTCCCTGCGCGAGAGCGGCTGGCAGCTAGCGAAAGAAGAAGCCGCCCGCGAGGGCACCCGCAGAGCCTACCAGAAGTCGCAGCGCAGGTAGTGGCGAACGTACCCGCGAAGAGCATCAAGAGGGTAGCTCTTACTCGTCTCGTGCTGTGCCCCGCGCCATGAGCCGCGCCAGCCACAGCATCACGCCAAGATGCACGCCCGCCGCCACGAGCGCCAGCCCTTTCAGCGCCGCCACGAAGCCTGTCTCCCCGCCAGCCTCAACGAGATTGATGCCCAGCGTGCCCGGCGGTGGCGCAATCGTCACCAGATTGAACAGGAAGGTAACGGACAGCAGCCCGTACACCAGAACCAGCCGCCGATTCCAGCCGCGCGCCGCACGCCCTTCGCCCCGGATGGCCGCCAGCAACACGAACACCAGCACGGGAAAGAGGTACCGCTCGTGTATCTCCGTCAGCAGCATGAACAGCCCCAGGCCGAGCAGCGCGGCAGGCAGCGCCAGCCAACGGGCACCCTGCCGCCACACCAGAATGGCGGCCAGCAGCGCGAACGCGCCGAAGAGAACCACGCCTATCTGCTGGTAGGTCACGGGCAGGCCAAACGGGCGCAGGTGCGAACTGACGTTATGAACCTGCCCGCCCAGCAGTAGGTACCACCCGTTGAAGGCGCTCACCACCACGCTCGGCCCCGGCGATGGAGTTAAAGAGGCACGCGCGAGGTCTCCCATGCGCCCGGCCAGCAGCCAGGGCGCGGCGAGGATGGCTCCCACCACTCCCGCGACGGCACCACCGCGCAACAGAGCCGACGCGCCGTGCCGCCGCAGCGTCACAACCGCGAGCAGTGGAAGAAGCGCGATGCTCTGGAGCTTCGTCGCCAACCCCAGCGTCCAGCCCACCCAGGCGGGCAGATAGTGCCCTTCCGCCAGCATCAGGACTGCGCCCACCAGGAAGTGCGTGTAAACCGCGTCCGTCTGCCCCCAGTAGGCCGAGACGTACCAGAGCGCAGGGTTGAAGAGGTAGAGCGCGCAGGCCAGAAGCGGCCCGCTTCGCTCTTTTTCAGGTGCCGCTCGCTGCCCGGCAGCCCATGCGAGCAGCGCCGCCGTCAGGAGGTCGGCTACGACCATTGGCAGCTTGATGAGCGCGTTCAGCGCCCGCTCGTCCTCGGCAACGCTGGCCGCGAAACCGAACCAGTAGAGCAGCAGAGGGGGGTAGGTGACGCCCGGCTCATCGTAGATAGCCTCAATGCCGCGCGTGTTGACCGCCTCACCCCAGTGCCGATATCCCTCCACGTCCACCGAGTTCCGGTAATCGGTGGCGAGGAAGGGCAGCCGGACGAGCAGCCCCAGTCCCAGCAGGAGGCCGAGCGCCCACGCGCCCCGGTTTGGTCGCACTTACCCCTGCGCCGCGCCGCCCGGCCCCTGCTGCTCCACGAAGAAGCGCGGGCGGAAGCCGATAATCGAACGGTCGGAGGACCAGGGCGCAACCGGGGCCATCGTCAGCCCCGCCAAGGCGATGAGCACCGTATCGTAGTTCACGCGCCAGCCCGCGAAGTCCCGCCACGCCTGCTCGCGGTCTGACTTGAGGGGGACGCCCTGCGCCGCGAGCCGCGAGCACGCCTCCTCGAACTCCTCCCGCGCGATGCTGATAGGGTCGTCGGGCGACGGGTTGCGATTGTAGGGGATGCCGAAGAAATCAGAGATGTGCCGTAGCGCGATGTACCCCGCGCGGATGCAGAGGTCGGCCTGCGGGTCGTGCGGCACGTCTACGACAGCGTTCACCATCGCCGCCATATCCAGAATCGCCCCCGCCGCCGTCACCCAATGATGGTCGGGCCGGGGAGAGCGGAAGAAGATGAGTGGCGCGAGCGACGTATGGCTCTCCTCCAGTTCCGCGAACCAGACCTCCCACGCCACCCACAGCGTGCTCAGGTCGCTCAGTCGCCCGATGCGGTAGGAGCGTGCAAGCGCCTCCACCGCCGAGGGGGGCGACCCGGCGCGCACCTCCAGCATCGTCACGTTGGCCTCCCGCCGCGCGAACGCCTGATACATCGTCGGCAGGTAGGCAATCAGCAGTGCTATGAGGATAAGCCCAATCAGCGCTTCGGCGAAGGCCAGGGCCTGCTGCGGCAGCCCCACCACCGCCGCTAGGCCGAGCGTCAGCAGCGAAGAGCCGCTCTCGAAGAACGCCTGCTCCCACGTTGGAACGCCCACTGCCCAGAACATGAGCATGAAGCCGAACAACACGCTAGCCATCCAGAACACCAGCAGCGAGAGGATGCTGACCGGGGCGTAGAGCGCCATAATCGCGTCGCGCTCGTAGTACGATTCTTTGCCACGCATGCGAAAGCCAAAGATGCGCCGCATCGTCAGAAAGACAGCGCGGCTAATCTGGTCGGGCGCGCTGCGCGGCAGCACGAACGAGCGTATCGCAGAGGCAAGCGTCGTCACGACGATGTACATCCCCAGGATGAAGACAGCGAGGCGAACCAGAACCATCAGTGTCATAAATCGGTATTACTCAGGAAACCGGGCCGCTTACCGGAGGTGCGTGCGGAACCAGGAGAGCGTGCGGTTCCACGCGTCCGTCGCCGCGTTCACATCGTAGCTGCCGCGCGTATCGTTGAAGAAGGCGTGCCCCGCGCCCCCGTAGACGTGAATCTGCCTCTCGATGCCCGCGTCGGCCAGCGCCTCCTCCATCGCGCGAACCCGCTCGACGGGGATGCCGCCGTCTTCCGAGCCGTACAACCCCAGGATAGGAGCCTTCGCCTCGCCCGCCTCCTCCGGCGCGAGAGGGCTGCCGTAGAAGGCGGCGACGGCACCCAGCCTCTCCTCGACGTGCGCCGCTCGCAGCGCCAGCCGCCCGCCCATGCAGAAGCCCACGATGCCCACCTTCTCGCCAGCCACGTACTCCTGCACCAGCAGGAAGCCAATCGCCTGCCGGATCTCGCCGACGGCAGCCTCCATGTCCAGTTCCATGACCAGCTTGCGCGCCTCGTTCGGCTCCGTCACGACCTGCCCGTGATAGAGGTCGGGAGCCAGGGCCACGAAGCCGTGCCCCGCGAAGCGGCGCGTCACGTCGCGGATGTGCTCGTCCAAACCCCACCACTCCTGAAGGACCACGACGGCGGGCAGCGGCCCCGCGCCCTCCGGCCTGGCGAGGTAGCCCGAAAGCGTCTCGCCTCCCTCTCCATAGCTCACGGTTCCCGCCGTGACGCCGCCCACCGGCCCCACATCGTCCTCGTCATCGAAAGCTCTCTCTGCCGCCGACTCGTCTATCACAGATTGGCGTGCCGTCGGACCCTGCGCGCAGGCTGCTAACAACATCGTCGCCGCCGACGCACTGCCAATGGCAACGGTGGCGCGGCGCAAAAAGTCGCGGCGGCCCATCACCCCCGTCTGGAAGGCGTGTACAAGCTCCATCACATAGACTCGGTCCATCTATACCCCTTGCTTGACAATATCGTCTCTTATCCTCTGAACCTCTTGATTGTAACATAACGGGCAGGCTAAAGCATCTAGAAGAAGGAACAGGTTTTATTCGCTCGCACCATGTAGCGAATTGTGCCGTTGCGCTGCCTCTCAGGTGGTGCTATCATCGCTTGACAGGTAATTAGGGAGAGGAAGCCATGCAGAACAGCCGCGTAGACCAACTCATCCGCCAGGGGCAGGCCGCCGCGCAGGTCGGCAACAACGACCTGGCCCGCGAGTACCTTCAGGCGGCGGTAGACCTCGACCCCACCAACGTCACCGCCCTGCTCTGGCTCTCCGGCGTCCTCTCCGACCCCATGAAGGCGGGCGCGACCCTTGAGCGCGTTCTGGAACTGGACCCCGCCAACGCGCGCGCCCAGGCGGGCCTCGCGCACTTGCAGCAGCAACTAAGCCAGCGCGCCGCAGCACCCGCCCCCGCCTACGTCGAGCCGCCAGCGCCCGCCGCGTTCCAGCCGCCCGCCACAACCATCACGCCAACCACGCAGGAACGAGCCGTCAGACCCCTCTCCATCGAGCAGGAACTGCGTGCCTCCCTCCGCCCCGACCCCGTGTCACGCGGCGGAACGCGCGGCCTCACTCCCGACAGGGAGACAGTGAGCGCGCGCCGAGTGGTCGTCTTCTCCGGCGGCAGCGACATGGCCTTTCGCGTCCTCGTGATTCTCCTCCTCATCTCACTGGCTGCGGGCGCGCTCTTTGTCCTGGTATCCCTGCTCTAATTCAGCAATCAGTTAACGAATCGCCAAACGGAGACGCACAGCACGCGCGCCGTTGCATCCATCCTCCGTCCTTCGTCTGTTCATGGTCCACCCTCTAAAGCTTTCTGTATTGTTCCACGAGGTTAACACACACTGGTACATCAAGTAAGGTCTAGCTACATTCATGTCATCCTGAACGAAGTGAATCTGCGAAGCGACCTTAAGGGGATCCACCCAGCAACATGCCTGGCGTAGAGCGTTAGCACGTTTCCCCCTCCCTTCGTGCTTGGGCTAACTTGTATGGCAACCTTATGTATCCGTACACTTTCCTCTATAAAACCTCGCCAAGTCGCCCCGCTTTTTGGTCGAACGCCGGATAGGCTCTATACTCTGCCCAAAGGTGCAACGAGGCCGCCCTTCCTGATTCGGGCGGCCTTTGTGTTCGGAGAAACCGATGAACAACAAAATTCCCGTCGCCGTTCTCGGCGCAACTGGTCTGGTGGGGCAGCGTCTCGTGCGCCGCCTGGAGAATCATCCCTGGTTTGAACTCGTCGCCGTCACAGGCTCCGAGCGCAGCGTGGGCCGCCCCTACGGCGAGATGGTCAACTGGCGGCTTCCCGGCGACCCACCCACCTCCGCCGCCGCGCTGACCGTGCAACCGTCGAAGCCCGGCCTGGACGCCCGCCTCTGCTTCTCTGCCCTGCCGGGCAAAGTCGCGGCAGAGGTGGAACCCACCCTCGCGGCGGCGGGCCACGTCCTTTCCAGCAACGCCAGCACCTTCCGCATGGCCCCGGACGTGCCGCTCATCCTCCCCGAAGTGAACGCCGAGCACCTGCCCCTCGTCCACAAGCAGGCCCAGCGCGGCTGGAAAGGCTTCGTCGTCACCAACGCCAACTGCGTCGCCATCCCGCTCGCCCTCTCCCTCAAGCCACTGGACGATGCGTTCGGCGTCGAGCAACTCTTCGTCGTCTCCATGCAGGCCATCTCCGGCGCGGGCTATCCCGGCGTCGCCGCGCTCGACATCGTGGACAACGTCATCCCCTACATCGGCGGCGAGGAGCCTAAAATTGAGTCCGAACCCCGCAAGATGCTCGGCACGCTCGTGGACGACACCATCGTCGACGCTCCCTTCCGCGTCAGCGCGCAGGCGAACCGCGTCGCCAGCCGCGACGGACACATGCTCTGTGTGAGCGTCAAACTGCGCCGCCGCGCCACCCCCGAAGAGGCGATGGCCGCCATGCACGAGTACCGGGGCAGGCCGCAACTCCTCTCCCTGCCGAGCGCCGCGCCGCAGCCCCTCGTCGTTCGCATGGAGGCCGACCGACCCCAGCCCTCGCGGGACCGCGACACCGCCGGAGGCATGGCCGTCACAGTAGGCCGCGTCCGCGAGTGCCCCCTCTTCGACCTGAAGTACGTCGCCCTCGGCCACAACACGGAAGGCGGCGCTGCCGGAGCGGCCCTCCTCAACGGCGAACTCCTCGCCGCCGAGGGCTACCTGGACTGAAGCACGCGTAGCGAAACTTCAATTCAAACCCTCTCCTCGAATGGTTCAAGGGCGGACAGGTAGGCGAAAAGAGACTGCCACCCGTGTTCGCTGTGAACTCCCCGGAGGGGAGTGGCGAAAGCGATAGCCGGGGGTGGAGAGGGGCGTCGTCTGCCCCTCGTAACCCTCGGCGGCCCGCAACTACAGCGCCAATGGCGGCACGTGTCCGCCCCTCTCCTGGAATCGGGAGACTGCGAAGTGTGCCGAAGGCTGGGTCGGCCCGAAGCGGCGGGGGTGAGGGCCGCGCCGCGTCCACCAGTAGGATTGTTAGACAGCATGACGTTTTTCTCAAGCTTTTGCAAGACCACCTCATTGATAGCAGGGTAGATAGCAATGAACACCAGCGAACCCCGCGCCGTCCGCCTGCCGCGCGTCCAGGCCGAGGCGATGATTTCCCACGCCCGCAGTGGCAAGCCCGAAGAAATCTGCGGCCTCGTCGCCCGTGACCAGGAAGGCACCATCACCGCCATCCTGCCCGTCCCCAACGCCGCCAGGGACAGGCGCATCACCTATCACATGGAGCCGCTGGCCCAGCACCGCGCCTTCATGGAGATGGAGGAGCAGGGTTGGGAACTGATGGGCCTCTACCACAGCCACCCCGCCACCCAGGCGTACCCCTCCCAGACCGACCAGGGCCTCGCCTTCGACCCCTTCGACGACCAGCCCCTTTACCCCGACACCGTCTACTTCATAGTCTCCCTCGCCGACGACGCGAACCCCGTCATCCGCGCCTTTCTCCTCCCCGACCCCGAAACCATCCACGAACTCCCCATCCACGTCGCAGAGTGACGCAACATCAAAGTCATACACCTGTCACTCGCCACACCACTTCACTTTATGTCAACCAAAGCCTACCTCAATCGCCCTTGAAAGTAGGCTTTGGTAGGCCCTACTTCACATAACGCGGCCCCGGCACCCCTTCGCCCCGCCTGCGCTCCCACCTCTTGACTCCTCACCCCATTTGGTTCCGCTCCGCTGCCCGTGCTACAATCGCCCCCTTGCCGGGAACAACCCAGCCAATAAGGAGCGTACATGGCGCTCATCGCACTACTGTACGGAGTTGCAGCCTGCCTGTTGGCGG
The DNA here is from genome assembly GCA_036386615.1 of Ardenticatenaceae bacterium. Taxonomy (GTDB): domain Bacteria; phylum Chloroflexota; class Anaerolineae; order Ardenticatenales; family Ardenticatenaceae; genus DASVVH01. Next base: position 1,500 of record DASVVH010000471.1, on the reverse strand, counting down.
TATACGGGGCTAACGCGCTGGTGCTCACGGCGCTTTTTTTTCGCCACAGAACCAGACCCGTCTCCTCCCCGCTCGTGGCGGACGAGGCGCTCCCCACCGTCACCATCCAACTCCCCATCTACAACGAAAAGTACGTCGCCGCGCGGCTGATTGATGCCGTCTGCGCCCTTGACTACCCGCGTGACCGCCTTCAGATTCAGGTGCTCGACGACTCCACCGACGAGACGGTTGGCCTCATCGCGCACCGCGTCCGCCGCTGGCGCAGGCGCGGCGTCATCATCGAGCAGGTGCGCCGCCCCACCCGTGACGACTACAAGGCGGGCGCGCTCCGGCACGGCCTCGCCTCCGCGACGGGCGAGTTTGTCGCCATCTTCGACGCCGATTTCGTCCCCGGCCCCGGCTGGCTTCGTCAGACAGTGGCCCGCTTCTGCCAGCCCGGCACCCAACGCCTCGGCCTCGTCCAGACCCGCTGGAGCCACCTGAACGATAGCTACTCCCCCCTGACCCGCGCCCAGGCCCTCGCCCTCGATGGTCACTTCGGCGTGGAGCAGGCCGCGCGTGCGTCGGCGGGGCTGCTCTTCAACTTCAACGGCACGGCGGGGCTGTGGCGGCGCGCCTGCATCGAGCAGGCGGGCGGCTGGTCCGGCAGCACCCTCTCCGAAGACCTCGACCTCTCCTACCGCGCCCAACTCGCGGGCTGGAACCTCGCCTACGACGCCACCATCACCGCCCCCGCTGAGATTCCGGCCCAGGTCGCCTCCTTCAAACGGCAGCAGTATCGCTGGGCCAAAGGCTCCATGCAGGTCGCCCGCACCCTCGGCGGCAGCGTCCTTCGCGCGCCGCTCGCCCCCTTCCAGAAGGCGCAGGCCGCCATCCACCTCACCGCCTACTCGCTCCATCCCCTGCTCATCCTGCTCCTCATCCTCACCCTGCCCCTCCTCGCGTGGGGCTGGCCCTCCAATCTGGCAAGCCACCAGGACCTCGTGACGTGGTTGAGCATCTCCGGCCTCGGCGCGCCCCTGCTCTACGCAGTTGCCCAGCAATCCCTCTACGGCAGCGAGTGGCGCTCCCGCTACAAGTGGATGCCCCTCCTCGTCCTCCTGGGCACAGGCGTCGCCCTCAGCAACGCCGCCGCCGTCCTCGAAGGACTCTTCGGGGCCAGGGGCGGCGAGTTCCGGCGCACGCCCAAGTTCCGCCTCGAAGGGCAAAGCGGCTCCTGGAAGGGCAGCGATTACATCCCGCAGGTGGACTGGACCACCTGGGGCGAACTCGCCCTCTCCGTCTACGCCCTCCTCGGCTGCCTCGTCGCCGCGCGCGAGGAACAGTGGTTCGCCATCCCCTTCCTGCTCGTCTACGTCCTCGCCTTCGGTTGGGTCGCCGCCCTCTCGCTCTGGCAGGCCCGCGCCTCCACCACCTACCGCCCCCGCCCGCGCCGCGCCCGCTCCCTCTGACCGACGACCAACGACCGCTGACGGCAACGGATGAACGACACAACGCGTC